>JAGVXQ010000025.1 GCA_018303705.1 Candidatus Woesearchaeota archaeon | reverse complement strand
TAATTGTTTTCCAAGGCACGAAAATAAGAAAAGGAAACAAGTCAGTATGAAACTGAAGCAATCATAATTTTTAAGACATATAAACAAAGTTTACAATAAAAATAATTAAGCAAGGTTATAACAAATGAAAGAACTTTCCAGAGGAGCAGAGGCAGCAATTTACATAGATGGCAACACTTTAATAAAAGACAGGATAAAAAAGACATACAGGATAAATGAAATAGATATCTTTCTAAGATCATCAAGGACTAATAAAGAGGCAAGGCTTCTTGAAAAAAGCTCCAGTATAATAAACGTTCCAAAAGTAATTGAAACAAAAAATGAGAGGATAACCATGGAGTTCATAAAAGGCGATGTCTTAAGGGACATTATAAACAACATGCCAAAAAAAGAATTAATCTTGTTGTGCAGGGATATAGGCAGAAGCATAAAATCAATTCATGATAAAGACATTATCCACGGAGATTTGACAACATCTAACATGATTCTTAAATCAAATAATCTTTATTTTATAGACTTTGGTCTTGGATTCATTTCATCAAAAATAGAGGACAAGGCAGTTGATTTGCATCTTTTAAGACAAGCATTGTATAGCAAGCATTATGAAATAGCAGATTTTTGCTTCAAAGCAATATTAAATGCTTATGGTCCATCAAATGAATTTCTCGAAAGGTTCAGCAAGGTGGAAAGCCGCGGAAGGTATAAACACAAGCCTAAAATCAGACAAAAAAGCTAATAAACAATAATTCTTCCATTAATTGTATAGCCCTGTAGTCTAGCGGCCAAAACCAAAAAGGTGGCTTGGGATAGTGGACTTTGGATCCATTGACGGAGGTTCAAATCCTCCCAGGGCTAGTTTTAATTATGGCCCCTACCCATAATAAATCAAACCTCTATTATCTTGCTTGTCCTTGCAACATTAATAACCCTTGTCTTTCCTATGAAGTCCTCTGTTCCAGATGCCTCGTGTATGTGTCCGCATATTAACAGATCAGGCTGTATCTCTTCAACTATCCTTCTCAGTCCCTTGGATCCAGAATTAGGCAGCACCTTGTCCATTTTCAAGCCGCTTGGATGCAAATGCGTCAGCATGACCTTCTTTTTCACATTCTTTATCTTCCTGTTAGTCTCCCTTAATGTATATATGAGCCCATTGTCGCTTACCATGTTTGTAGGCATGTTTGCTCCACCGCATCCAAAGAATGCCACGTCATCATATACAACATATTTTCCATCAACATTGCTTATGCCATAAAAGCTTGCAAGGAAATCTGCAGTCTGCTTTGTTTCGTGGTTTCCAGGTATAATCACTATTTTCTTCCCAAGATCCTTGAAAGGCTTTATCAGGTAAGGCGGCAGCTCATCAAAATAAGTAAAATCTCCGCACATTACAACAAGGTCAACATTCTCCTTATCAGACTTTTCAGCAAACTCCCTTATCTTTTTCATGTCTCCATGGGTGTCGCTGAATGCAAGTATTCTCATTTTATTACAAATCCCCCCTTGGCATCAGAATAATCAATTTTTACAGATTTTATCTTTGCAGCATTTTTCTTTGAATATAATATTTTTATTCCATTCTCTTTTATTTCACAATCATCGCTGTTTTTCTTTTTTTCCAAAGAAAGGCGTAGCTTTCCATTCTTTTCTTTTATCTTCAAGTATGCATATTTCTTCCCAAGCATATCCTTTATCTTTGATTCAGCATTTTTGGCAATTTCTAAATGTCCAGGCTTGTTGATTTTTTTGATTACATCATTTACCCCTTTGTTTGATATGCCATGTGCCTTCATTCCCTGTTCAAGGGTCTCAAATGCAACACCACTGCAGCCTATGCAATGTATGCCTTGCCCTATTAAGATGTCAGCAACCCTCGGATTTATGCTGATTGCTTCCCCAATCATCATGTTTTTCTTTATTTCTCTCATTTTAAATTGTGTTTTTTGGCAACTTCATTGACAGCATCCCAGTTTATGCTTTCAATAAATGCCTCAGCATATTTTTTCCTCCCTGTTCCATAATCCATGAAGTATGCATGTTCGTAAACATCCAATATAAGCAGCAAAACACAGTTCCACACCACCCCATTGTCATGGCTGTCAGATCCGAATATTCTCAATTTCTTTTCATCAAGGTCATATGCAAGAATTACCCATCCACGGACAGCAAGCGCAGTTGCAGCAAACTCTTCCTTGAATGACTGATAGCTCCCAAATGCCTCATTTATTAGCTTAAACACGTCATTATTTGGCTGTGTTTTGTTCTCACCCATGTTCTCAAAGTAATGCTCATGCAGTTTTATGCCGTTAAGCGCAAATGTCTCGGATTTTTTAAGGGACCTTAACTCGCTAAGTGTTGCATTGGCAAGTTTTAAGTCAGCATTTCTCATCTTTTCTCTTGTTTCATTCAGCTTGTTTATGTAGCCATTGTACAAAATATAGTGTTCTGCCAACTGCTTTTCAGAAATGAAGCTTAATTTGTTGTATTTCAATTGCTTGGCCTGCATCATGTTATTGCACCCCCTCTTTTATCCTATTATGTTGTTTGGATCTTTTAAAGTAATCGTATATAGCAGTCCTTAATGCTTGGTCTCCAAGTACTGAACAGTGATATTTTATTTTGGGCAGGTTGCCAAGCCTTTTTATGATGTCAATAGGCTTTATCTTCAATGAATCATCAATTTTCATGCCACTATTTTCTGTTATCATTTCAGACAGCATTGATGTTGATGCAATTGCCGAGGCACATCCCCACGTGAGCCATTTGCATTCAATTATTTTGTCTGTTTTCTTATCAACTTTAATCCACATATCCATGCGATCGCCGCATAGCACGTTCCCTACATCACCATAACCATCATAATCCTTTACAGCATTTTTGTCTTTCAAGAAGTTCCTTGGATTGAAAAAATGGTCCTTAACTACGTCTGAATAGAACCAATTTCCATCTTCTTTTGTTTTTTCAGTTTCCACAACTTTTAATTTTTGTCCCATATTAATCAACATGTATAGGCGATAGCATTCTTAGTGTCTCGACCATCTTTGGCATGACTCTTATCACTTTCTTTATATCCTCTTCCTTTGTTTTTCTTCCCAGAGTAAACCTTATGCTTCCATGTGCAGCTTCTGTTTTAAGTCCAGTTGCAAGTAGGACATGGCTTGCTTCAAGGTTCCTTGATGTGCATGCAGAACCTGTTGCGGCGCATATTCCCTCCTCGTTCAGGTGGAGCAATAAAGACTCGCCTTCAACTCCAAGAAAAGACAGGTTTGCATTGTTGGGCAATCTTGTTTTTGTATGCCCGTTTAACATTACATTTTTTATCTTGCCTTGCAGCCCATTTATTAGCATGTCTCTAAGTTTAGACAGCCTTTTACATTCTGTTTTTTTAATCCTTTCAGATATTTCAATGGCCTTTGCCAGCCCTATTATTCCAGGAACGTTTTCAGTGCCAGACCTCAATCCGAATTCTTGCCCCCCTCCATGTAGTATTGGCTCAATAGGCACCCCCTTTTTTAAGTACAGCAAGCCTATTCCTTTTGGTGCATAAAGCTTAGACCCGTTTATAGTCATCATGTCGACGCCTAATCTTTTCACATCTAATTCCAAGTAGCCAGCCGCCTGGCAAGCATCAGTATGAAATATTACATTATTTTTTTTAGCAATTTTCACAATTTCTTTTATTGGCTGCACAGTTCCTATCTCATTGTTTGCATGCATTATAGATATCAATATGGTTCTCTTGTTTATCACTTTCTTTAATTCATCAAGGTTGATTAATCCATATTTGTCAACATTCAAGTAAGTTACTTCAAAACCCTCATTGCTCTCAAGGTATTTGCAGGTATCAATGACTGCATGATGCTCTGTCTTTTGTGTTATTATATGGTTTCCCTTGGTTTTTAATGCGCGAGCAACACCCTTTATCGCAAGGTTTATCGATTCTGTGCCAGATCCAGTGAATATTACCTCATCAGAATCAGCATTTAGTATTTTTGCTATTCTATTCCGTGCATCATTGACAGCATTTTTTGCTTCCAATCCAAAATAATTGAAGCTTCCAGGGTTTCCAAATCTTTCTGTAAAATAACTGTCAATTTCTTTTTTGACTTCAGGGTCAACATATGTAGTTGCAGCATAATCCATATATATCCTTTCCATGTTAAATCACCTGAAACAGATGTTGCAATTTTCTTCCAGTGATATCTTCTTCTTGCATATCCCGCAAGTTACCCTGCTCTTGTTTATCTTCTTTAATATTCTCTGTACAGCCTCGGTCAAAGTCTTGTGGTCTTTTATTCCATTGACAGAATTTTTTATCTCTTTCTTTATGTTGCTGTCAAACTGCACTTCAGTTGCCCTTTTGGCCCTTATGTACTGGCTTACTGCTGGTTCTGTAGTTCCAAGTCTTTTTGCTATGTCTTTCTGCTTATAACCAATGTCTTTCATGCACAATGCAAGCTCTCTTCTTATTGCAGGTATTATGTAAAATACCTCCACTTCCTGGGGCTGTAATAATTTATTAACCATCGTTTATTAACCATGGTTAATATTTATAAGGCTTTTGTTTTTAGTTTTTGTCTAAAACTAGAAAAACCTTCAAGATAGTTTTATATATAAAATGTCATTCTAATATTGCATGGCAGATCAAGAAATAGGAACTGTAGCCCAGTATTTTTCTAAGGCAGGGGTGGCGGCAATAGAGCTTACAGGTAGCATAAAGGTAGGAGACAATATACACATAAAGGGCCATACAACAGACCTAACACAAACAGTTTCATCTATGCAGATAGACAAGAATGTTGTCAAGGAAGCATCAGGCGGCGATGCAGTCGGCATCAAAGTCAATGACCGTGTAAGGCCTGGAGATAAAGTTTATAAACTCTAATTTTTCACTATGCTGCTTAGAGGATAGTTTTGTGTAAAACATGCTATGCCTGGCTAGTAATTTCTACCAGGTTAAAAACAATATGGCAAGGCAATATTCAGGAAAGCACGGGAAGCATGGCAGCAAAAAGCCAATAAAGAAGGTTAAGCCGGTATGGTTAACATATTCTCCGAAGGAAGTTGAGCAGCTTGTTGTAAAGCTTTCAAAATCAGGAAAGGCCCCGAGCCAAATAGGTCTTATATTAAGGGACTCTTATGGCATACCTGATACTCAGACGATCACAGGAAAGAAAATAACAAATATTCTCGAAGAAAACAAGATAATCCCGGAGTTTCCAGAGGATCTCATATCTTTGATGAAGCGTGAAATATTGCTACTGAAGCATTTGGAGAAAAATAAGCACGATATGACAGCCAAGCGGGGCCTGCATATTACAGAAAGCAAGATAAACAAGTTAAGCAAATATTATAAGTCAACAGGTGTGCTTCCAGGCACTTGGAAATATGATCGTGAAAGGATAAGGCTTATTGTAAGTTAAAGATTTTTGTGGCTAAAAAATGAGGGGAGACTTTTTGCTGGCAGTTAAAGAAACAGTTAAAAGGTTTAACGAGCTCAGGCAAAATAAGCCCATACGCATAGTTTCCCACATGGATTGTGATGGTTTGTCTTCAGCAGCAATTTTAAGCAATGCCTTCTACAGGCACAACATAAAATTTGTTCTTTCAATGGTGAGGTTCCTCGACAATAACGTTCTTGAAGAGCTTTCAAAAGAGCCCTATGACTTGTTTATATTCTCAGACATAGGCAGCAGCTATCTCAAGGACATAGAAAAGCACCTGGGCAGCAAGTCTGTATTCATACTTGACCACCACATGTTTGAGGATTCAAGGACAAAGGCAGTGCATTTGAATCCACATGCATATGGAATTCATGATTACGCTGAAGTCTCTGGCTCTGGCGTGGCATATTTCTTTTCAAAATCCCTTGATGAAGCTAACATGGACCTGTCATACATCGCCCTGATAGGTGCCATAGGGGATATACAAGAAAAAAATGGTTTCACCGGCCTTAACCAGATCATACTTGAAGATGCCATAAGCTCAGGCAAAATAAGCCTGACAAAAGGCCTTAAGCTTTTTGGAACACAGACAAGGCCATTGCACAAGGCCCTGGAATACAGCATAGACCCATACATACCAGGCGTTACAGGCAGCGAAGATGGCGCAATGCTTTTCCTGAATGAGCTTAACATAAGCATGAGAAACAAAGACAATACCTACAAGAAAGTCATAGACCTGACAGAAGAAGAGCTCAAGCAGCTAGTTACAGGCATAATACTTAGACGTTTAGGCTCAGAGGAAAACCCAGAGGATATATTTGGCCCTGTTTACAGCATAACATCAGAGGAAGAGGGCAGCACCACAAGAGATGCAAAGGAATATTCAACCCTGCTTAATTGCTGTGCAAGGCTAGGCAAGCCAAGCATAGGACTAGGCACATTTTTCAAAAATAAGAAGGCAATGGAAAATGCAACAGGGCTTCTTTCAACATACAAGAAGGAGATAATAATCTCTCTTGATTGGTTCCATAAAAACAGGAAAACCACATCAATAATGGAGAAGCATGGCTATGTAATAATAAATGCAGAAGATAATGTTCGCGATACCCTTATAGGCACCCTTGCATCAATGATATCAAAGCTAAACCTCTACGATCTTGGCACGATAATACTCTCGATGGCACATTCTGCAAATGAAACCAAAATTTCCTTAAGGCTTGTAGGCTACAAGGATGTTGACCTTAGGGGCATCTTGCAGAAGATAGTTGGAAAGGTAGGCAACCACATAGTTGGCGGTCACAAGATTGCCTGCGGAGCCTTGATACCACAGGAAAAGGAATTTGAATTCATAAAAATCGCTGACCAGATGCTCTCTAAGTTTGTGCTTGAGGAAAACATAGCAATATAGTCCTATGCATTTTATAATTCGATTAAACTATAGTGCAATAATTTCCGGACATCACAACTAAGAAGCCCCATAAGCCTTGGTGAAATCCTAAGCTATTTTTTGAAAAGAAAAACAGATTAGCTTTCCCTTCTGTGCTTGTACTAACTTTGAATGAGGATTTCACCATGACCGCCCCATAGAAAGTTTTATTAAGCATCTTTTTGCAATCTCTCCATATGGCAACAAATGTTCAGAAGAAAAAGAAGAAATGGTATAAGATATATGCCCCGGAATATTTTAAGGGATATGTAATAGGCGAAAGCATAGTTGGCGATCCAAATTCTTTGATAGGCAAGAACATCTCACTGAACCTCATGGAGCTCACCAATGATCCAAAAAAGCAGAATTTTAGGATAATATTCAAGGTATCAAGGATAGATGGAGAAAAGGCGTTGACAGAGTTAACAGGGTATGAAATGCTCCTTACCCATGTGAAAAGGATGATGAGAAAAGGCATAGAGAAGATAGAGGATTCTTTCAAGCTTAAAAGCAAGGATAATGTTAACATGCAGATAAAGCCAATGCTTCTCACAAAGAACAAGACAAAACATTCAGTTCTTACTGCAATAAGGAAATTGACAGTAGATTTTATTTCCAACGAGCTTAAGAACCAGACATTCGAAGAATTCATGAGTTCTGTGATGTCAAACAAGACACAAAAGCAGCTTAGGGAGAACATAGCCAAGATTTACCCTTTGGTTGCATGTGAATTTCGCATAGTTAAAAAGGCATAACTAAAAGGCCTATGTACCATGGACAAGATAGTTTTGGTTTTAAGCGACATAGAAGTAGGCGATGGCTCTTTAACAGATGACTTCATAGATGACGATGCATTTTGTTCTTTCATAAGCTCATACCTCATACATCGTTATGACCACATACCAATAGAGATAGTATTCAACGGCGACACTTTCGATTTCATAAAGACAGGCCACAACAATTTATATCCAAGATATATAACAGATGATATCTCTTTAAAAAAGCTTGACTTGTTTGCAAAAGCACATCCAAAATTCTTTGCTGCAGTAAAGAAATTCCTTAAAAAGAAAAAGAACAGCGTTATTTTCATTTGCGGAAATCATGACCCTGACATCATGTTTAATAGCGTGCAAAAAACACTTAAAAAAATGCTTCCTGGCAAGGTAGCCTTCTCCGGATTTTATTACAAGCAAGGCTCTGTGCGCATAGAGCATGGCTCGCAGCTAGACCTGATATTCAAGGTAGGAAAGCACTCTGTAATAACATATAATAACAAGAAGATACTGAATCTGCCGTTCGTGACATACATAATATTTGAGCACCTTATGCCGATAAAGAAGCAATATCCATTGTTCGAGAGGGTTTCCCCAAAGAAGCTGTTTTTGAGCAAGCTTAAAAACCTGTCAAGGCGTTTCACAGTCCTGAATACCAAATATTTCTTCAAGAGCCTGGTAAAGGTCATAAAAAACAAGGAAGACCCGACTTATAGGCTAGCAGGCAGCTATGTTAGGAAAATGTTGATGCGCATGGTCAACAACCATTATGATGTCGCCTTTGACAAGATGGTCAGAAAATTCATAAAAAAAACCAAGGGCACAGAGATATTGATAATAGGCCATTCCCATAAGGCAAGGGAAGAGAGGATAAAGGACAAGTTCATTATAAACACAGGGACATGGCGCGATGAATATATACTATCAAAATACGATAATGTTATCCGGGCAAAAAGCAAGCACTTTGCAGAAGTAATAATAACAAAAAACAAGATCATAGGCGCAAGGCTGATAAGGTACAAGTCAGCAAACAAAAGCATAGACATAAATGTTTTTGGCCATTTTCAGTAGTTTATGCATGAAATTACCCTAAAAAAATTATCATCGTCTTGTTCTTTTTTGTAATCAATCAAGGCATTTTTTAGCAATGTTCTGTCTATTTTTATCCCATTTCTTTCTAGTATGTTTTTAACCTTCCCACACATTAAAAACTGGCAGAACTGCGTTACATTTTTCGGGTTTCTTGTATATTTGCACCTTTCAAAATCTATCATTATTGGCTTTTTCTTCATTATGATTATGTGCTTGTAAGGGTTGGTCATCTCATACTTGTTCACATGCATCTCGTCAAGAATTCTGCATTGTTTTAATATGTCCATTAATACAATTATCATCTCTTTCTTGTGGCTTGTTTCAAGCCATTTCATTATCTGTGCGCCTTTGACAATCTCCATTGTTATTTCCCCTTCCTTATGGTCCAGAAGTCTCGGCCCTATGCCTTGCTTGTTTAATTTTCTAAGCCATATAACCTCATTGTCTATCCTGTTTATTGCATTGCTTTTCAAGGATTCTCTCTTTATTATTTTGTTTCCATCCCTGTATACAACAGACCTTTTTCCCCTTGCAAACTCTTCCATGCAGATTACTGATAGAAAGTTATTTAAATAAATGGCGGCTTTTTAACCAAATATGAAAGGGGTGCATCAGTCTGTTAATTGCAAGCTCGCATTGGTTTCAATAATGTTCTTGGCAGCAATTTTTTCTGTCAACGCAGACTTCAACATTGGTGGCGCATATTCTTATCTTGCATCAAAGTCATCCAATGGCAGCTATAACAGCAACATTATAGACACATCTTTGGCATTGATGGCGTTTGGCGCTGTTGGCAAGGATGTAAGCAAGGAAATAGCTTATCTAAGGTCCCAGGAAAATGAGCAGAAATGCTGGCCAAGACAGTCATGCACAATAAAAGACACTTCATTTGCATCAATCGCCCTTAGTTTAATGGGGCTTGACACAGAATCAGAAAAAGGCTGGCTTGAAAAATCACAATCATCAGCCACATTGACAGGAGCATGGTACCTTGAGATTGCAACATCTGAAACAGGGTCTTGCAGGCTTTCTTACGAGCTCAATAACAATTCAGTGGAAAAGGAGGTTAAGGTTGTTAAGGGTGTCTTTCCTGAATGTGGCAACTCAACATTCTACAACATAAACAAATGCCTGGCACAAGGCATTGTAAGCTCTATGCCATCATTGGAGCTTGATGTTAACTGCGATGCATTGGCAAGCATAGAGTCCATGACAATATTATACCAAACAGGCAACTCATATTATCTTGTTGACGAAGAGCAAACATCAAGGGCAAGGCTCATGATAAAAAATGGGTGTTTTGGCAAGA
>JAGVXQ010000024.1 GCA_018303705.1 Candidatus Woesearchaeota archaeon | reverse complement strand
AAAAAATAAAGTCAAAGATGATAAACATGATAGTTGGCGACAGGCGAGGCCTTACTGTAATCGGCCCTGCCACGATAGTAAAGGACATAAAACGCGACCCCAATAAGATATTGTTGTTTACTAACAACCTAGGAAAGAAGAAAAGGAGGAAGTAATGCCACACCAGTGCGTAAGGTGCAACAAGCTGTATGCAGATGGCAGTGAAAACATTCTGAAGGGCTGCGAATGCGGCGGGAAGTTCTTCTTTTTTATAAAGCAAAAGAGCATAGACGAGGCAAAGGAGATAACCCAAAACCTGACTGAAGAAGACAAAAAGCAAATCGAAGAGGATGTTCTTGACATAATAGGTGTTCGTGATGACGATGCCCCAGTAATACTTGATCTTGAGTCAATAAGGGTTCTTGAGCCAGGGAAATATGAGCTGGACTTGGTTGAAATATTCAAGGGCAAGCCATTGGTCTACAGGGTAGAGGAAGGCAAGTACATAATAGACATAGCATCATCATTCAAGGTTGACAAGGAAAAGAAGTAATGCAATATATTCAATTTAAATTGATAATGTTTAAAAGTGTCTTAGGCATAAGGTTTTAGCATGAGGTACAAGTATCGTGTCAGGCTTTTCTATTCCATAATTTTTCTTTTGGTAGGACTTGTTCTCGGCTACAAGCTTGCAGGTTATGGCATTGACTTGAACATATCTGATATAAAAAATATTTTTAATGCCAATCCTGATATCGTTTCTAATCCCCAGCAGGATAAACCAGGAATAAAAAGCACAGAGCAAAAAATCATAGGCATACTCTTGCCAAAATCGGAAGAAAACATAAAGAGTGCCATAGGACTTGCTCTTATGCAGATAAATGCTGAAAACAATGAAAATATTAGTGTAATCTACGAACGTGGCGAATGCTCTCCTGTTGACATAAAGCGGGCCTTTGATGACATGAAACTTAAGAACATAAATTATGCTTATGCAGCAGTATGCAATGAGGTGTTTGGCAACATAGCAATAAATGCAATTGAAAGCAAGATAATTACTTTAGTTCCCTCATTTAGAAATGACTTGGTAGATAATTTCAGTGGCATGATAAAGATAAAAATATACAGCAACCTCACACAGGAGTCAAACAGGTTTATAATGGCTTACAAAGCATTGTACAAGAGAACACCAGACACGCATGATGGCATTTCATACGATGCCATAAACATAATTAGGATGATGATGAATGACAACAAAGTAATTGGCTACAATGGGGTTCTCGGCGTTGCAGACATAACGAAGGAAGAAAACCCTTATTTGTTGATGACAAATTAGAAGGTTTCTTGCCAATTGTCGTTTATGTACCTTGCATTGGCATAGGATTCTTTCAGGTTTTTCATCTGTTCAAAAAAATAGCCAACATGTTCAAGAAAGCTGCTTCTTGCTTTCAGCCTTTCAACGATGTCCTTATAGCAACTGCAAACCCCCTCTGCATCATAAGGGTTTATATTGTTCTTTCTAAGGTGGCTGTAAAACTCCCTTGTTCTCCTGCTAAGGTCCATGCCACTTCTTATCTCATCAAATGTTTCCATGGCTATTTAAACATAAGCAAAAATTATAAAACTTTTTATGTTTTAAAATCTTCCATAATGCATCGAATTTCTTCAATTGTTTTTGCTTTCGATAGCTTAAACCTTAGCATGCTGCTGTTTCTCATCCCCTTTGTGAAGCTCTGCGCATGGAATATAATGTTTTTTAGCTGCACCCCATGCTTCTTTGCAAGCCCTAGGTAAGAAAAAAGATCATTTAGCCTTTCTATATCGCTTTGCTTGGAATATTTGCCTGTTGCATTAAATTCAGCTATCTGCCTAAAAATATAAGGGTTGCCTATTGCTCCACGCCCAATCATCACATAATCGCATTTAGTTTCATTTTTCATCCTTTCATAATCTTCAACGCTTCTCACATCACCATTCCCAGTCACAGGTATTCCTGCATTTTCCTTCACTTTCTTTATCCATGGCCAATCTGCTTTTCCAGTATATCCTTGCTTCTGGGTTCTTGCATGTATTGTTATCATGGAAGCACCTGCTTCCTCACATATTTTCGCTGTTTTTATGACATTTATGCTGCTTTTGTCTATTCCAAGCCTTAGTTTGCAAGTTATTGGCATTGAGACTGCTGATGACAATGCAGAAACTATTTCCTTTATCTTGTTTGGCCTTTCAAGCAGGGCAGATCCAGAGCCTTGTTTGATTATCTTGCTATGGGGACAACCAAGGTTCAAGTCAATTATTTCACATTTGTCTTCCAGATATTCTGCAGATTTTACAAAGCATTCAATGTTTTGCCCAAACAATTGTACAGCACGAGGCTTTTCATCAGGAACAACATCTATCATCAACAAAGTTGCCTTGTTCATCCTTGCTAATGCATTTGCAGACACCATTTCAGTGAAAGCAAGCCCTGCTCCGTATTTTCTGCACAGTAATCTAAATGCAACATCAGTTACATCTGCCATCGGCGCCAGCATTGCATCAGATTTTAGCTTCGGAAATTTCATTTTATGCTTTTGATGAAAAGGATTATATATAAATTTAATTCTACATTGTCTATGGATAAATGGGTTTTTAGGTTTGTTGGGTTCATTTTGTTTTTTCTTGGAATAATCTTGTTGTCAAGTGATTTTGAAATTACTAGGGCCATCGATTCTATCGTAGTGCGTAAGCATCTTGCATATGTTCTCTTGTAGCTCTATTAACTACCCTAACAGTACCTTCAGCAAGAGATTTGGTTGCTCCAAACATATCTCCCGTTGGTTCTCCTCTACCAGCATATATTTCTAGAGTAGAAAACCCTCTCGCGATTTCAGAGGCTGATTTCACCAAAGAATTCATTAATAAGTTGCATTGGCTCGCTTGCAACCTTGACATTCCATTCAGGCGGGAAGAACTTTTTGAACTTTTCCATGGTATACCTGCCGTCCATGAACACTATTATCCCCCTGTCAGTTTCGCTTCTTATGCACCTTCCTGCATTTTGTATGCAAGTTATCAGTGCAGGGAAATAATACCCATAGTCCCAGCCATTCTTGAATTTCTTTTCATAATACCTTATGGTTTCCATTATCTCAAGGTCTGGCTTTGCTAGCGGAATCCCAACAACTACAACAGCTTTCAAGTAATCCCCTGGCAGGTCTATGCTCTCTCCAAAAGACCCCGAGGAGCATGCAAACAGCACAGCCCCAGTATCCTTATATTTCTTGAATTTCTCTATTATTCCTTCTTTTTCCTGTTTTGAAAGCTTAGGATATTCCCTAAATATAGTCTTTTCGCACTGCTTGTTGAAATACTGGTAGGTTATCTCAAGCAGCTTGTAGCTAGGAAAAAATACTATGGAATTCCCAGGCACCTTGTTTGTTATGCCTGCTGCTGCTGAAGCTATCTTCATGTACATCTCTGCATCCCTATGCGTGTACTTAGTGGTTATGCCAGGCATTATTATGTTGAGCCTGTTGTTTTTCGGGAAAGGGTCCTTGTACTCTTTTAGTTCTGCTTCGAATCCAAAAAGGTCTTTATATATGGGAGTCGGGCTCAAGGTTCCTGACATAACTATTATGTTGCATTCCTTTGCAAGGCTCGTCATGACTATCGATGGGTCAAGGCACCTGTAATGCAGCGTCACATTTGGTTTGTCATTCTTCATAAACCCCCTCTTAAGGATTCTTGCAAATCCCTCATCAGGCCCAACCCAGCTCTGCATGAAGCTTGCCAGCTGCTTTGCATAGCTTCTTTTTTTCTCTTCAAGTATGCTTTCCCCTACAAGCAAAATCTGCCCCGAAAGTTTGTTGTACTCATCTATGTTGTTTATCTCATTGAAGAACTCGTCCATTTTAACAAGCCTTTCTGTTTCATCAATTCCTATTTTACTTCCCATTTCCATGATTACATTCTTGATCTTGTGAATAATGGCAGCTAATTCCTCATCTCCAAAGAATGAAACCTCTTTTGCTGCCTTTTCCAAGGTATATGTTGATATCTGGTTGCTTAGAAGGTCCCTGCACCTTTCAGGTAGGTTATGGCCTTCATCTATTATTACTATCAAGTCCTTTGTTTCAATATTTGCCTTTTTTAATATATTCTCCCTTATAGTGGGGCTTAATACATGGAAATAATCAGCTATTATTACATTTGCTCCACTAGAATGCATAGCTGTAATCTCATGCGGGCATATCACATGTTGTCTGCACATGTTGATTACAGTATCAACCGACAATATTGATTCCTTCATATTTTCAAGTACAAGCTTTGATTCAGCAGACAATGCACCATTCTTCTCATATGTTTTGCTGTAAAAGCTGCAAGTTCCCCTTTCAATGGAATCCCTGCAGAAGTCATAGAACTCTGAGTTAAGCATATCTGTCACGTTTGACATTAGGCACATGTGCCGCTTGCCTATGAAATCAGCTGCTTTTATTTTTATGTTGAATTTTTTCCTTATGTTTTCAAGTGTTTCTATTACTATTCTGTGCTGTGTGTGCTTTGATGTTACGAAGAACACTGTCTTTTTGTTGTCAATCGCGTATTTTAAGGCAGGGCTTAACACTGCTGCTGTCTTGCCTATTCCTGTTGGCGCATGTATTAGCATGTTTTTCCTTGTCTTTATGCATTCCACTATGTCAGAAATGAGCTTGTCCTGCTCTGCCCTCATCTTGTCATGCGGGAAAAGGATGTCCATATGAAAAAATTGTTTTTATGGTTTAAAAGTTTTTGTGCTGTTTTTTTATAATAGTTATTAACTAACAGTTAATAGTAATATAATATATGGAGCTCAAACTACCACCATAGCTCGCTCACAGTCCACAGCAGTATGAATCTGAACTGGAATTTATCCAAAAACAGTGAAAAAAATAATGTTTTTCGATAGGTTTTTAAATTCCAAGCCAAGAAGAATTCTAAAAAGAGGAGCATCATGGTATTGGATCTTAAAAAAGACCTGGAATGCCTTCAGGGCAAAAACGAGTTTAAGAATTACAAGAATGAAAATTCTGATTCTTACTTATGTGCGGCATTTACCATACTTGAGCCATCAAAGAAAAAGAGATGGCAAATCGATTATTATTCTCCAAAAAGCGACAAGATGACTGCCTTCTTGATTGATCCTATTTTTGAAAGAAAGGATTGCAACACTCTCCACAAGGACAATGAGAAGATTCATGAGCTGAACATAGACAACATAGATATTGGCATTGATGATACATTGAACATAGTAACCTCGCTTAAGGACAAGAGCTATAGTAATGAAAAGGTAAGCAAGATAATAGTCATACTCCAGAACATAAACAAGAAGGAAATATGGAACATAACATACCTTACAGAAAGCTTTCATGTGCTTAATGTCCATATAGATGCGCAGTCCGGAGAATTATTAAAGGAAAAATTCGAAAATATACTAAGCTTCAACGCACACTAGTTTCTTGCTGCTCTTCAATCCCCTTAATATCTTTGCACCCTTGTACCTTCTTGAAAACAGCCTTATTACCTCTATGTTTGCCTTGTTGTTCTCTGCCTTAGATTTCACGTAAACTATTGTCCCGTTATCTTTTTCAACAATCTTTGAGTCAGGAGAATTAGGTTTTACTTTTATTTCAATGATTTTCTTCATATGCTTCTTTTAGTCAGCTCTCTTGCTATATAACACGCAACGAACAATATCAGTGCCATGCTAAGAAGTATGTATATTGAATTTGCAAGCATGCTTAGCTCTGTGTTGAAAAGCAATATTTTCTTCACAAGCCCTTCGCTTATCACGAAAGGATTGTATTTTATCATTCCTTTGAAAGTTTCTGGCATTGACTCCAGTGGCAGTATGGTATTTGAGAATAACAGGAATATGCTGCTTACAGATATTGCAGCTAGCGTAGATGTCTCCTCTGTCTTGAACAAATATCCTATAAACATCCCCAATAATATGAAAACGCTGGCTATTGCAAGCACCACCATTGCAAGGTTTAGCGCTATCGGTATTAGCTGGTCTTTCATGAAGTATGATGCCACCAAGAACAATACACCAAGCTGGAAAAGCACTATTATTATGTTCGTTAGGTAAGTCCCTATCATGTAAGTAAGCTCAGATGTAGGGGTTATAAAATTCCTGAAATAAGCCAGGGAGAGTTTTTCCCTTATCACTATCGTTGAAGACAGCAGTACGCTTATGAACATTATTACAAGCACAACCATTGTCGGGAACAAGAAGCTTAAATGTCTTTTTTCCTGAGTTATTGGCTGCACATCTGATTTTATCGGCTCAACTATAAGCCCTGCCTTGGTGACCTTTATGCTGTTTATGTCAAGCACAACATTATTTAGCGATGTTCTTAATGAATTTAAGTCCGACAATATTATGCTTAGCCCCTTTCTTATGTTCGCAATGTCTTCTATGGTTTTTGCCTTTGAGTTTTGCGCATCTATAATCTGTGCATTTAGTGAGTTCACGCTGGTTTCAAGGCTTTCAACAGAATCCTTTAGGTTATTTATAAGCACAAGGCTCAGGTTATATTTGTCAGTAATAGCCTTGATTTTTGCATCAACATCAGTAAAGTTAAAATCAGCCTTGTTTAATGTTAGGTTTATGTTTTTAAGGTCTGTTTCAGCTGTCTGCATCTTCAATGAAGAATCACTGTTGTCAGAGATAATCTTGTTTACAATTGTTATCTTTTCTTCCATTGCCTTCTTTGTCTTTTCAAATATAGAAAGCATGTCTGTTGTCAGGCTTATTCCAAGCTCTGTTGATTTTGAAGCAACCTTTTCAGTTATTGTATTTGTTATCAATGAAGCAAGGTTTGTCCTTGACTGGTCAACAAATATGGTTATTGTATTGTCTTGGTTTCCTATGTTAAGGTCTTTTGGAAATATCACGCATATGTGGTAATCCCCGTATTTTACTCCATTCTTGCAAAGCTCAATGCTGTTTACCTTTGTTACAGAGTATTGCTGGTCCTGCAGTGATGATGTTATCGAGTTCGACAAGTCAGAATATGATTCAGAATATGATGCTATTCTTATGTTGTACAATGATGAGCTGTTGAATGCAAACCCTACAAGAAGTATTATTGCCAATGGCCCCAAGAGCACTATCAGCGCAGATGCCCTAGACCTCGTGAGAAGCTTGAAGTCCTTTTTTATCATTACAAAAAGCTTGACAAATGAAAGCAATGGGTTAAATTGGTGTGATGATGGTTGCTTTGGCTTTTCATCAACCTTTTTCTGCTCTTTTTTTGTTTGTATTTCCTTTTTTGGCTCTTCTTTCTTCACAGTCTCCTGTTTCGTTATGATAGGTTTCTGCTGTTCCTTCTTCCCCTCTTTTTTTCCTATTAAGTCTGTATACTTGTCAAAAAGACCCATTTTTAATGCTTCCTTGTTAGCGCCTCAAACACCTCTTCCAGCGATGGCTTGTTCAACGAAAGCTCTACTATTTTTTCATCCTTTTCTTTTATTAATGCAAGCATCGTCCTCATAGTGGACTCTGGCTTTTCAGAATAAACTATTATCCTGTGCTTCTTGTCAAATATCTTGTTGTGGCCATGCATCGCGAGATGCTTCTTGATCCACTCATAATCCTGGTTTTTAGTTTGTAATGAAAGTTCATAGTTCTTCGAATATTCATCCTTTAAGCTGTCAGGAGACCCTTGTTGTATTATCCTTCCATTGTTTAGTATGGCTATCTTGTTGCATATTAGCTCAATCTCCCCAAGAAGATGCGATGTCATTATTATCGTCGTTCCCTGCTCATCGTTTATCTTCCTTATCAATGCAAGAAGCTCCTTCCTGAGTATCGGGTCTAGGTCTTCTGTGGGCTCGTCTAGTATTAGCACTCTTGGCGAATGCATCAATGCGCATGCAATGTCAAGCCTTCTCTGCATTCCTGTTGAGAGCTGGCTTGCCAGCTTATTCCTTGAATCTATTAGGTCTATCAGGTTAAGAATCTCTGTAATCCTGTCTTTTATGTCTGCATAATTCATGTTGTACATCCTGCCAAAGAATTCCAAATTTTCTTCGACAGTAAGCTTTTGGTAATATGAGCCTGCTTGTGATGCAAAGCCAAAAGTCTGGTTTACTATGCCCTGCATGCTTGAAATCTTCTTGTTGTTGTAAACTATCGTTCCGCTGTTCGTCCTTAAGAAGCCTATTACAAGGTTTAATATCGTGGTTTTTCCGCTTCCGCTTACACCTATTATCCCAAAAATATCCTTGTCTTCTATCTTCATATTTATGCCGTTAAGAACAAGCCTATTTTTGAATTTCTTTACAACATCTTTTAACTCTATCAATGCCTCTGCCATCTCAATATTGTTTTATGAAGGAGCTTATTAAATATTTTTCTTAATTGCTCAATAGTAAAAAAACTATTTAAAGTGGCAAATAATACATTTCTGCAATGGCAACAACAACACTTTGGGTAACTACAATAATAAGTGGTGTCTTGGTATTGATTGCAGGCCACATATCAATAACAATAATATTACAGAAGCTTAAGGATTTTCTAAGTCCTGTTGTCAAGGATGAGAAGGCATTGTCAGCATTGATGACCCTTATGATAATACTTATAGCAGTCCTTGTGTTGAAAGCAGAGGTTGATTTGTTTGCATTGCTCCAGAATGAGACTGTGAATTTAATTAATGTCATTAAGCCTGGCCTGGATGTCATATTAAGCTTGGCAAAATATGTTGGCTACCTTGTTCTGGGCTTCCTTGTGATTCTCGGGCTGAAGTATTACAAATAGAATTGAGTTTAACAACTAATAACTTGGATTGTATTTATAATCGTACTTGCCATCATAGTAACCATTGTCATATCCGACTCTATATCCTTGCCTGAATCCTCGGTTATACACCATGCTGCTGTCATAATACCTTGATGCACGGTATTTTGGATAGTAAGCCTTGTAATAGTAATAGTTGTTTCTTTGTTTGCAGTATGAATCAGAGCATCTCTTGTATACTGCAAGCTTGTTGGTGTTTCCATCATTGTAGGAATACCTTATGTACTTTGCATCAGGGCTGTAGCTTACATCTACTAATGCATATGCATTGCTGATTAACGCAACAAAAAACATGGATACTATGGCCACAAATAAAATTTTCTTTGCCATATGCATTATAAGCAAGAAAGGCTTAATAGCTTTGCGGTGTTTTGCTTTGTGCTGCCATAATGGGCTTGATATTAACCCAAACAGGAATAAAGTTAGAAGGTCTTGTCATACAGACTTTTTTTCCTTGTTTTTGCTAATTTTTTATCAATTTTTCTTTTACTGCCTTCTCTAAAGCCTTTATATATAATTCTGTTTGTAGCTCAATCTCTCTGAATTCGTTAGCTGTCACGAAAGTACCATAATAGTTTATGCCATTTCTTTTTGTCCTTACTTTTTCAAAGAAATTCCAGTCCAGATCCAATTCTGGATGTTTTGTGCAAAGATAGGCAAACAAACCTTGGTGGTTAAGTATTTTCTTGTTATCCAAAAGCACTAATGCATCTGCAAGTTCTCTTAAAGAGTCATAATACAATTTATAGATGACGCACCATTGCAGGCTTCTGGTTTCCAGATTCTTTTTTAACAAATCTGCCGAATCCAAATTTGCTTTGGAGATTTCTATCATTAACTTTATTTTCTCTTTGTTTGCAGCTTCTTGGTCTTTGAATTCCCCTTTAGATTCATATTCATTATATGCTTCTTGCAATGTTCTCTGTTTAGGCATTTAAATTCCCCTTTACAGTATAGCCTTCCGATATGCTTTTAAGCAAACCTTTTTGTATAGATCTTTTGTTTTTATATATAAATAATTGCAGCACTCTGCCAAGCTTTTTCTCATAGAATGCTTGTTGGAACTCTTTTGCATCACCCAATATGAATATATCTATGTCACTGTTTGTATGCCAGTCGGCTCTTGCAAAGCTTCCGAATATGACAACCGTTTTCGCATCCATCTCCATGAGATGATTCAGAAATCCAGTCTTGTAGAATTGCTCTAATGCATACAATTTCTTTTTGTTTTTGTATGATGCGTTTTCAAAATCTGCAATGTAATA
>JAGVXQ010000013.1 GCA_018303705.1 Candidatus Woesearchaeota archaeon | reverse complement strand
AGCAGCTGGCTTATCCATACCTTGTATGCTATGTTTCTTTTCATCATCTTATAGCTTGCTTATGAAACCCCTCTTCGGCTCGAATATTTCTCCATCCCTTTTTAGCCTTTCTATTGCCTCTTCTGCTTGGGGCTCGTTTATCCCTTTTTCTGCTGCATATGCCATTATGTCTTCTAAAGGTATAGATTTTCCTTTTTCTTTTTCCAAGCCTAAAATGATTTCCTTGATTATGCTTATCCTGGACCTTTGCGAAGAACTTATGCCTATTGAGATCCTGTCTATGTCAATCTGCCCTGTTTCCGGGTCTATGCCCACTTGCATTAAGCAGTATTTCAAAATCCTTATGGCTCTTTTTGCATCCTGCCTTGTTGCCTTGTCAGAAAGCCTTACTCTGGCTGATGCTTCTGTCAACCTTACTAATGCTTCGAGCTGTCTGGCGCTTATTGGTATTGGCTTGTTCAGGTTTGAACTTTCACTGCCGCTGTTTCTTAGGTTAACATAGAAATTTTTTATTTCTTCTACAGCGCCATCGCTAAGCTTTGGAAAGACCTTTTGCTTTACATATGAAACATACCGTTTTATCATATTTTTGTCTATTTCTGCTTCCTTGGCTTTTACATCCTGCTGGAAACTCAAAACATGGCTTGCTATTTTTTCATCTGTTTCCTTGTTCGGAATGTCCTTGACAGGAAAGATTAAATCAAACCTGTTGATCAACGCAGGAGGCATGTTAATCTGCTCTGCCACTGGCTTGTATGGGTCAAAACGGCCTAGCTTGGGGTTTGCTGCTGCAAGAACTGTTGTCTGCGCCTTAAGCGTAGCTTGTATATTGGCTTTTGATATGCTTATAATCTGCTGCTCTAACGCCTGGTGCAGTGCTGATGTCTCTTCTTCTGACATCTTATCCATTTCATCAAGGTAACAAAATCCTCCGTTTGCCAAGACCAAAGCGCCTGCTTCCAATGCCCAACCCTTCAGAAATTCATCCTTGACTATTGCTGCAGTCATGCCTGCTGCCGAGGATCCTTTGCCAGAGAGGTAGCGTGATTTTGGAGATGCCTTTGACATAAATGTAAGTAGTGTTGATTTTGCAGAGTTGTGGCATACTATGCCATTTGCTATAAATGAATGGCTTTTTGGCACTTCAAAGTCGTATACATCCCTGGTGCCGAAAGGAATTATTTTGCAAACCTTTTCATACCTCTGGAATCTTTTTCTTTTTTGAACGTTGCTCTTTTTGTTTATTGATTCCAAAACATTATTTAATGCCCTTTTCTTTTTTTCCGAGTTAAATCCAATGTATCTTGCAAACATCTCCATGTCATGAGACCTTATTATGCACAGGTTATCTTCAACGATACTTGAGTGTATTCCGAAATAGAGAAGCAGGATCTGAACATCCTTCAATAAATCAGGAGTTCTCGACTTAAGTTGTATAGCTGTTCTTCCTAGCCCATTTCCGAATGCATAGCCATCTGCTTCAAAGAGCCAGCTGATGAACCTTGAGATTACTCGCTTTGGGCTCTTGAATATCTGCAAGGGGGCTCTTTTGCTTTTTAAGAATGACAAGGATTGTGCTGCTTGCCTGCTGTTGATAACCATAATATGCAGTTTTTGAGTTGACATGAATTGCCTTAGAACCCCGCTTCCATCATCTATTGTTTTTATATGATTGTCTGCTTCTTTTGTGATTATAACAGGGTTTATGTTAAATGCCTTAATCCAGAAACTTGATATCATGGGCACAATATCTTTTTCTTCATTGTTTATGTAGCATGCTATTCTATAACCATCTGGGTGTATATTGCCATCACCTAATATGTAACCGCACAAAGCAGACAACTCAGGTGTGAAATATTCAGGAACTGCTGATTCCTTTAAAGGGCATGTTTTGCTCTCTAACTTTGCAAAATTCGTCAGGGCTAACTTTTTAATGTAATTTGGAATCTTCGGCATCACTCTTATCTTTGTGTTTAATGCAAGCTCATCAGCCCTTTTCCAGCCTTCCCTTGTCAAAAACGGCTGATTATATGTGCAGATTACTTCCTTGCCTGTTTCAGTAACAACTTTAAGAACTGGTTGGTTTAGGTATTTTTGGAATGTTGTTGCGGTATCATACAGCTTTTCAGATGGATTTTCTCTTATTTTTATTACATATTCATTAATATGCTGCCCATGCATCTTTCCGATGTTTTGTATTTCATCCATGCCTTTGAAAAGCAATGCAACCTTAGAATCTCCTGAAATGCATCCAGGGTCTCCGACCAAAAGCATATGGAAATCCCCCCTGATCACCGTGCCATCTGATTTTTCCTTCCTTATGCCTCCCATTAATTGAAGCACTAATGCTTCCTTTATGTCTTCGTGGCCAAAGATAGAAGGGGCTATGGAACTTGTAAACATATTGTATATTTCAGGATTTTTTGAAAGCGATTTTATTTCATCTTCCTCTTCTTTTGTAAGCTCAAATTCCTCAAATGTCTGCTCTATTGGCTCTATATAGTTTGCATCTATTGAAAGGTCGTATCTTGTCGAATATGTTCCTGTTTTCAGCAGCTGGGCAACCTCACGTACAATGCCTATTATCCTTACTTTCGATCCAGGTGTTGTCCTTTTTTCCATTTTTGGCTCTACCAAGTCCTCTTTTAAGAACACCGAAATGCGTTTTGGCTGCTCTCCCCCCTCCAAACCTTCAGGGGATTCTTCTATAACCAAGCGCTGTGCATCAACGAGAACCTTGTCAAGCATCCTGAACCTGCCTTTCCTGCCACAAGAACACCTGTATGGCTCCCTGAATTTCGTGTCCACCTGGAGTATTGAGATAACATTGCCGCATGATGGGCACTCGAACCTTGCTGTTTCAACCTGAGGGCGGACATCAGATGATTGCCTTACTATGCCTTCAAAGTTATACAATTTGTTAAGGTGTACACTTCTTATGTTCCTTATCTTGATGTTCTGGCTCTTAGGCAATGTAGAAACCCTTACTGTTATCCTTCCCTTGTCAGGTATGTCTAAATCAGATATTGCAATCTCAGCAGATTTCAAGAGCTCATCAGGGCTTTCCAAAATCTCTTCTGCAATTTCATGGTCAAACAATGCTATCTTATTGAAGTCCATTATTAATGAATGGCCGCCCATTGTAGAAAGCTCATGGATTTTTGGCAGGTAATTTGTCTCTATAAATTCGCGAAATTTTTCAACCTGTTCTTTTACATCCATTTTAGCCTCTTTTTAAGCCGTTTAAGAAAGTAAGTAAAAACTGTTTGGATTTCTTTATATGTTTTACTGTTTTAGCGAACAATTATTTCCCGGGATGCTGCAAATTTTTGTAATTTTTATGAAATAATGACAAGATACTTTAATTTTCAGTGACATTGAATATTTCCGGAAATTGATTCATGGGCTTATGCATTTATTCGAGAGATTTTTGAAAGCCTACAATATTATTTTTTGCCCTGGTACTTTTTCAAGTGCACTATAAGCATGTCAACAGCTTCATTTAGCATCTTCTCTGATTTGGTTCCTGTGCAGACAAGCTTGCCATTGCTGAAAAGAAGGAATGTGGCTCTTGTTCCTTGCAATTTGTAAACCAATCCTGGAAACTGCTCTGGCTCATATTCTGTGTTCTCAAGGTGCATTGCAAGGTAATTAAGGTTCAAGTCCATGCCTATGCTGCCTGATGCAACCATGTTTTGGACCTTGATTACTGGTTTTGCAGTTATTCTTATCCTAATTTTTTCTATATTTTTTATTATTGCATTTATAGATTCCCTGACCTTTAGCATTGATTTTGCGCCTGTGCACACTACTTTCCCTGAGCTGAATATCAAAGCAGATGTTTTTGGGTCTTTTATGCGCATTACAAGGCCAGGAAACTGCTCTGGATTGTATTCTGTGTTCGGCAATGTTTCAGCCAATTTTATCAATGGAATGTCCTGCTCCAAAGAAGTAGTAGCTACAATGTTTTGCAGCTTAATTTCTTTCTTGCATTCCTTTGTAATTTTAATCCCCCGCTAAATCTTTGAGTTAATATAGTTATGGGAACTTATTTAAAGGTATTTAAAAATAACTGTGTATTATTTAGTAGTAACAACATAAGCAATTAATCGGTTTAAGCAAGAATTATCATGCTGTTTTAGTTTTTCTTTCAGTGCTATGCTTTAGTGTCAAGAAATTATTTCGCATTAATTTATAGTTGTGATTGAAGCTTCATTTCCTCAGATTCTTGGCAACGAGCACCATGTTTTTAAGCTCTTTTTCGCATTCATCAGCATAATGGCTCATTTCTGCAAGCTCATTTTCAACTGTCTTTTTGGCATCATCAATTTTCTTGTTCATCAGGGAACTTCCCCCTATCTCCATCACAACATTTTTTGTGTCATTTATCTTTGCCTTCAAAAGAACTCCCTTGCCAACAGAAACAAGAATCTCGTCCTCTTCCTTCATGTCTTTCAGCCTTTCAAGGCACTCTGCAACAGTTGAGATGTTGCTGCATTCCTGCCTTATTATTTCCAGTTGCTGCTGAAGCTGCTGTATATTCTCATTCAAAGAATTTATCCCTTCACTATCCTCATTCTTTTTTGCCTGCATTTGTTTTCTTTTCTTTTGTTTTTGCATTCTTGCTGGTTTTTCTCTCTTTTTTGGCAATTGTTTTCTTCTTCTTTTCCTTCAGCAGGCCAGCCTTTTTCAGTTCTGCCATTACATCTTGCTTGTCGCTTCCCTTCTTCACATCAACAATAACATCAATAGGCTCAAGATGACTGGTGTTGCACTTTCTTCTTGCAGCCTCACCATCAATTAATACAAAATTTCCATCTAGCTCTTCCAAAACAACACAGTATTTTCCTGCTTCCCTTCCTGCCTTCTTAACGCACACCCTTCCAGCTTCAAAACTCATTTTATGCCCTCGCCTTCCTTGATATTTCCATCCTCATGCATTTAGAGCATAAGTTTCCACCATATGGCCTGTTTGGCCTCTTCTCGCTTAGCCCAATCTTCCTGAACCTGCTCGCGCTAATTCTTGGCATTCCATGCAGCTCCTTTCTGCAAGACCCGCATTTTGCCTTGCCGGGCATGGATTTTTTCATTACAACTTTAATCCTGCTTCCACCAACCTTTACGAATGTTTTTCTTTTTCTCATCTTAATACACCTTCAACATCTTAATACACCTTCAATATTTTTCTCAATACCATGTTGAACGCTATTGAAAATATTATGTAAACGAATATCCACCCAAAGCCAAGCATCAGTTTTGGGTTTCCTATCTTTGTGTAAAAATCCCTCAAATATATAAAAACTATGCCCATCGGTATTATGGTTATTATCATCGGCTTTAAAGTATGCTTGAACTGCTCAAAAAACCCCTTTTGAAACTGCTCTTTCTGCAGTTCCATTACTTTGGCTGGATTGTCCTTGTGCTCTTTCATCTCCTGGCTTATTCTTATGCTGTCCTCTCTCAATCTTTTCAAGGCCTCTTGGTTGCTCGCATACTTGTATATAATCACTACTATAATGGTAAGTATGAAAGTAAGCACTATTAATCCATAAGGGCTGTCTCCATTTGGATTGTTCCACTTGAGCAATAATCCTATGCTGTTGTCCAAAAATTCATATGCCATTTTATTCATTGCCACCCATAATCTTTCTAAGCGCAGGATGCATGTCCATCATGTGCTCTTGTGCTATATGCTCATAAAGCTGGTACACTATCATGACAGCCAGCAATATTCCTGTTCCCCTGCTTAATGCCCCGAGCAGATCAGCAGATGCAGCAAGTAATCCTATTGCTGCCCCGCCCATTACTGTCAATGGCATTATGTACCTTGACAAAAGCTGTTCTATCACCCTTGGGTCTCTTCTGAAGCCAGGTATCTGCAGCCCGGAAGCCATTATCTGTTTTGATTGTGTTTGTGCACTCATTCCAGATGTTTGCACCCAGAATATTGAAAATATTATCGAGCCTAAAACAAAAAATCCCCCATATGCCAATGCCTGCATGAATATCCTCCATTCAAATACCCCTGAGGTAAAGCTGTAATAAAGTGTTCTGACTATGTCTGGCCCATACAGCCATGCTACTACTCCGCTGGAAGGCACATTGCCTGTAAAGGTTCCAAGTATCGGCCTGCCCCAGCTCTCAAGAAGGCTTGCCCATAGCTGTATGTTGGCAACCAATGCAGCCATTAATATTACTGGTATGTTTGATGTGTACAAGAACTTCAATGGCCATCTTATTCCATGCCCCCTTATTCTTCCAAATGACAATGGTATTTCAACCTTCATTGATTGCGCATAAACAGATATTATGAAAACAATTATAGTTGCTATTATTGCTGCAGCAGCAAAGAATGCAGTGTCTAAATTTCCACTCATTATTGACTTAAAGAATACCCATACCTGTCCAACAGGATCTCCACCAGTTCCAAGTGCCCATGTTCCTATGCTTGTCAGTGGGGAAAATGCCCTTACCACAATCTGCAAAGCGACACCAGCAACAATGAACAGGCTTATTCCAGAGCCAAAGCCCCATTTGCTCACAACCTCATCCATGAACATCACCAATAATCCACCTACAAGCAGCTGCCCTATGAGCATTAATTGCATAGTCCTATAGCTTCCAGGAGCTAAGGCAGCATTTGGTGCCAGCCCGCCCATCAATACATAAACAGCCCCCTCAAATATTATGAAAAAAACTCCAAGAACCTTTTGCAGCCCCTGAAAGAACGCCCTTCCTTCATGCGTTGTTGTGTCAAACTTCACTATTCCTGACCCCTGCAATAATTGCAATACTATTGATGCAGTAACAAGTGGCCCTATTCCTAATGACAGCAAGCTTCCGAAAGTAGCTCCAAGTATTATTGAAAGCTGCTCAAACTGCTGCAAGCTGTTCTGCCCAAGCCCATATAATGGTATTAATGAAAGCACAAAGAAGGCAACAAGCATTATCAGCGTCCACTTAAGCTTTTCCTTGAATCCTATGTTCTTTTGCAATGGCCTCTTGACCTCAGGCAAATTGCTTAACAATGATTTAAAGTCAACCATTTTATTCCTTTAATGTAACTTCCCCGCCAGCTTTCCTTATCTTTTCTATCGCGCTTCCTGATGCACTTTTTGCAATTACCTTTATTTTTCTGCTTAACTTTCCCCTTCCAAGCAGCTTGCCATAGCCCTTCTTTTCAAGGTCTATCTCATTTTCATTGAATCTTTCAAGGTCCCCTACATTGATAACCTCTTCTTTCGCTGTAAATTTTCCAGCATGCCTTACAAATCCATGCTTTCCAAAATAATCATTTCCATAATTTCTAAGCACCCATGACTTTCTCTGGTCAGCTCTCTTTCCGGTTCCTGCCAATCCAAAGCCGCCTCTGTTTCCAGAGCCCCTGTGCTTTTTCCTCGAGCCCCATCCATGCGTTTTATATCCCCTGAAGCCCTTGCTCTTCTTGATTTTCCTTCTCATCTTAAACCATCTTCCTTATCAGTTCATTTATCTTTTCTTTCCTGTATCCAATTGCCCCGCCCATAGAGTAAGGCCTCTTTATTCCCTGCCTCTCAAATCCGCCAATTGGTGGCTTTAGCCTGAAAAATAACTTCATGCCTGCTACATCCTTCAAGCTCTTTTTGAAAGCAAAGAACTCCTTTGTGAATCCATCATAATCTAGTTTTGTTTTGCCATTCAAGTATTCCTCGCTTAATGCCTTGTTTCCAACTATTTTTCCTCGCTTTTCAAGCAATATTCTAAACGTTGCTTCATCTATCTCTCCCCATGTTATATAGTCCTTTGCCTTTATTATCATTCCAACGTAAGATTCAGTGTTGTCAATTACAACGCAGCTGTTCTTGTTATGCAGCCTCATCATTCTCATTGTTTCCTCTACATCAGACCTTAGCTTGTTTGCCCCCCTTATCCTTACTACTGCTATCTTCTTCCTTTCCATCTCATATTATCCCTAGTTTTTTTATGTCCTCTTCCCTTATCTTTGTCTTTGACAATTCCTTCAGCGCATTGAAGCATGCCTGTGCTAAGTTTACCTTGGTTCCGATCTGCCCGAAAGTCTTTGAGTAAATATCCTTTATCCCCGCCAGCCTTAATAGCCTCTTGCATTCATCCTCTACAACAAGTCCGCTGCCCTTTGGTGCAGGCATCAATTCCACCTTGACACTCCCACATTTCCCTAAAACCTTAAATGGTATAGAATGCCCCTCTCTGCATCCGCATTCCCAGCTTCCACATCCCCTCTTCACGCTTATTACGTTAAGCTTGGCATCCCTTATTGCCTTTTCTCTGGCAGGCACTGTTTCTTTGGCCTTCCCTCTCCCAAGCCCTACATACCCATTCCTGTTTCCAATCACAACCATAGTAGAGAATTTTGGCTTGTTTCCTTCCTTTGTCTTCTTCTGGGTCTGCTTCCATATGCTTCTCTTTCCTCCGCCAAACTTTCCCTTGGACTGCCCAAGTTTTATTATGTCCTGCTCCATGTCTCTTATGAAATAATCAACTATTTCAGATTCAAGTTTTGGTTTCCAGCCTTCCTTGTCAAAATCGCTTTCTTGCACACTGATATTTGCATTATTATCAATTTTCTTTTCTGCATTTGCTGTATGTTCATTATCCATTTTAGCCCCTGATTATTTTCTCCTTAACAGCCTCAAACTGCCTTTTAATGTCCTCGGGTTTGATGCCAGTCTTCTCATAGCCACTGAATCTCTTTTTGAAGCTTTCCTTGTCAAGAGACTTTGTATATTTCTCTATGTGCTCGCCTCTTATCCTCTCATCGCTTGGAAATGCCTCTTCATTGTGTGGTATATTCAAACCTCCATCTATGGCCCC
This sequence comes from Candidatus Woesearchaeota archaeon, assembly GCA_018303705.1. GTDB lineage: Archaea > Nanobdellota > Nanobdellia > SCGC-AAA011-G17 > JACPNG01 > JAGVXQ01. The sequence goes on along the minus strand of JAGVXQ010000013.1, from coordinate 10,072 downwards.
TTTTAATATTGCAAACAGCACTCCTCTCTTCATGGCTTTCCTCAGCCCGCAATCAAATATTGCTTCGCTTATCTTGGCTTTTTTTGCCTTTGTTGCAGCAAGCATGCCAAGAAGGTAAGCAGTGCTTATGTTTGTCTTGCCATAATTCCACCCAAATTTTTTAAGCTCGTTCGAATGCACAGCAACCAAAGTCACGTCACCTTCGCTTTCATACTTTATTATCTTCAGCATTATGTTCCTCAGTGATATTCTGGCTACTAGCCTTAAGCTTCCTGATTTCAGCATGCCTAATCTCGCCCTATAATCCGTCTTCCCTTCCCTTTTCCTTCTCTGCATCATTTTTTCTTATCATCCTGTTCTCTTCAAGGTACATCCTTATGTGCCTCTTGCTTCTGAAAAATCCTCCGCCTGATTTTTTGTAAGCTGTCCTAAAATCATCATTTTTTATAATGCCAAGCCTCTTCAATGAAATCAGATACTTCCTTTGTTTCCTTATCCTGTTTATCCATTCCCTCTTTCTGCTTAGCCTTGCCCTCCTTTTTCCCTCTCTTGAGCCAGGGCCTTGCTGCCTCCCCTTCCTCTTCTGCAGCAATCTTTTTCTCAGCCTGTACTTGCTGCTTCCCTGGACGCCCTTTATTGTTATGGCTTTGCTTATCACTAGCCCCTTTATGTCTCTCTTCGTTATCGCTTCATTTATGTCTTCAAGCCTGTCATTGTTAAAAGCTATCCTGTTTAATCCAACTCCAAATGTTCTCGCTGCAAGCTTCTTTTTGCTTCTCAAATCCATTTTAATCATGCCTTCTTCTCAAGCACCTTCTTCTTCATTTCCTTCTCATTCTCTTTTGTCTGCTTTTTTTCTTCTGCTTCCTTCTTTTCAACATCCCTCGCAGCAGGCTTTTTCTCGCTTCTTCCCTTCTTTTTTTCCCTTCTTTTTTTCATTTCATTTTCAGCATTGCTCAAAAAACCATCAATCTCACTTATGTTGGCTATCTTCATTCCAAGCCCTTTTGCCTTGCTGGCAATCATTATCCTCTTTCTCATACCTACATTTCTGCTTATTACAGCGCAGTATCCATCTTTAACATTTTCAAGGTCTTTGGCATTATAAACAATAATCTCTCTTAGGCCATCAGAGTTCATTCCTTTTACAATTCTTGGAGACCCAAATCCTGGATTAGGCATCAATATATGTCCGGCCATCTTTCTCCTCATCTTTGAGTGTATGCCCTTGGCCTTCCTCCAAGTCTTCTTCAGCTTTTTAATCTGAAAATCCTGCCTTAAGAAATTAGGCTTCTTTCCCTTTATCTTGGCCCTTAATTCAAGCATTGTTTTTGTGTCGCCAATGTTCATCTTATTGTTTTGCCTGCCTTGTCTATTATATAGCATCCATCCTGGAATACTCTCCTGTCCCTTCCCTTTATATTGGTCATCTTCTCTATCCTTCCAGCCATTTCTCCAGCCCTTTCCTTTTCATGTGATTTAATAACTATTATGTTTCCCTCTATGCTTACTTTTGTGCTGTTTACAATCCTTGTTTTTCTTGGAATTTTTTCTCCAAGGAAATTTTTTATCACTACCTCTTCATTGTCAACCGAAACACTCATAGGAAAATGGCTTGAGCATATCATTAGCCTGTAAACATATCCATCCTTAACGCCCCTGAACATGTTTCTTAAATGTGCCTTGAATGTATTTATCATCATCTTCTCTCTTTTTGTTGCCTTTTTTGAGCTGAAAACTATTGAATTTCCATTCTTGCCTACGCTTACCTTTGGATATGTGAACCTTCTTTCTGCCCTGTTTCCTCCGCAGCTCACAATTATGGTGCTTCCAGCAACGCTCACCTCAACACCCTCAGGAATTTCAATTTCTTCTTTTATATCTGATTTCATTTCAGTAAAAAAAGCTGATTAGCCTTCCTCCGATTCCCTTTTCCTGCGCCTCAACATGTGTCATCAGCCCTTTTGGCGTTGAAACAATCAGGTATCCAAAGCCCTTTGCAGGCAAATACCTCTTCTCAAATTTTTCAAAGCCATTCCTCTTTACAGAAAACCTTGGTTTCACTACCCCGCACCCATTTATCTTTCCAGTTAAAATTACCTTTATGATTCCGCCTTTGCCATCTTCAATCTCTTCATGCCCTTCTATGTAGCCATTCATCTTCATGATATCCAAGACCTTTCTCATTATAATCGAGCTTGGCTTTAGTGTGCATTCCTTTTTCCCTATCTTCTCTGCATTAAGCATGTTTGACATTAAATTAGCTATATTGTCCATTTTCTCCTCACGTGTACTTTTTGAAACCCATTGATTTTGCCTGCTCCCTGAAGCATCTCCTGCATGCGTTTATTCCATACTTTCCTATATGCCCCCTCACAGAGCCGCAAAACCTGCATCTTTTCATCCCCTTCCCGAATTTTCTTTCCTTTGGCTTGTTGTGCTTCAAAAATTTCTTCATCTTCGAATGCTTATTTTCAAGCTGCGCAAATGTCTTTTGATAATCACTGGTTGTCATCTTAGTTTGTTACCTCTACCTCGAATTTTTCATTCAAAAATTTTATGGTGTCTTGCTTTGTTATAGCATGTTTGTTTCCTATCTTTGATCTTTTAAGCATTCTTTCCTTTACCCTGTATCCTGGCCTCATCAGTGTAACTGCAGCCTCAAAACCTATTATTCCAATGCTAGGGTCATACTTTGCTCCAGGCACTTCTATGTACTCCTTGACTCCAAAAGAGAAATTCCCGAACTTGTCAATCTTCCTCTCGCTTATCTTGTTGTTTACAGCCTTCAGCAGCCTTTGAATAAGCTCGTATGCCTTCTCCTTCCTCAATGTAACCTTGCATCCTATTGCCAGTCCTGGCCTTATCCCCCATGTAGGAATTCTTTTCTTTGCAACAGTCTGCACAGGCTTTGCCCCGCTTATCATGCTAAGCAGTTTTATTGCCTTGTCCAGCTTGTCTCCTGGCTCTCCAGTTCCTATGTTTAGCGTTACCTTCTCTATTTTAATCTCTCTCATTTTCATCCCTTATCGAATCATCGATTGCATAGCAGTATTCTTTCAACGTCTCGAATGATTCCTCCTTTCCCTTGAACATTACAGTTGTCTTTCTCATTCCCTCATATGTGTTTATTTTTTCAACAACGCCCATATTCCCTATGTGCTTTCCTGCTGTCAGCGCCACAACAGCGCCTTTCTCGAACTTTATGTGCTTCTTTATCTTCTTGGTATTCAAATCAATGACTATGCTGTCCCCTGCCTTATAGCCATCTTTCTCTACTATTACATTGTTCCCGTCCACAAGGTTCAGCTGAACCCTGTTTTTTTTCAAAATTGTCTTGTTTATTATCTTGCAAAACTTGCTGTCTGCATCATCCTTTTTTATTTTCAATAGCTTAAACCTTCCATTGCCATCAAGCATTATCCTGTAATGCGCATTTATTTCTGGCAATTCAACAACATCCATGAATCCTATTGGGAAATGGTTGTCCTTTACCTTTTTCTTGTCAACCATGACCTTGCCATTGTTCAGTATGTAATTTATTTCCTTCCTTGTCTTTGCCACCTTTAGAAATTCCCTTAGCATCAAGTCAACAGTCATGCATTTTTCAATGCTGTGTGGCCCAGGGCATGGCCTTGTTATGAACTTTCTGTCCTTCCTGTCAACCTGCCAGAACCAAGGCATCCTTATCCTTTTCATGTGTTTCCTTGTCATTTTTTGCTCTTCCTTTCGAGGATTTTTTTCCTCTTCTTGTCATCAATGTTCAGCTCAATTATCATCAGGTTCGATGGATGTATAGGGTAAAATCTCTTTGTCCCGTCTTTCCTAATGTTTTCAGCACCATCAACATATGCCCTTAGATTCTTCATGTCAACATCATTTACCTTTCCGGTTAATTTTTTGAATTGCCCTGTGGTTGCCATTACATTGTCTCCCTTTCTCAGGTATATGTTTCTCATGCCATACTTTTTCCTAAGCTCCTTGCTAAGGCTACATGACATAAATTTTTTCCTTATGTGCAGGGGCGCATTTCTCATATACTTCCTCTGCTTCCTTGGATTCTTGCTCTCCTTCCAGTGCATTGAAAAATTTTTCATCTTAAACCACTATCTTCGCCAGCTTTGCTATGTTTGGCCACCTGCTGCATGCCTCCTTCGCTATCGGCCCTTTCAGCATAGTCCCTTTTGGCGTCCCCTTGTCATCCTTTAATACAACAACAGCATTGTCCTCGAACATTATTCTTGTTCCATCAGCCCTTCTGTATGGCCTTCTCTGCCTTACAACAACAGCAAAAACAACCTGCTTCATCATGTCAGGCCTTCCCCTTGTTACGGTTCCAATAACCAAATCCCCTATGCCTGCCCCGCATCTTCTTCTCTTTACAGATTTTCCGCCTTTTACTGAAAAAATCTTTATTTCCTTTGCCCCTGAATTGTCGCATGCCCCTGCCTTAGATTCAGGTTGCAGTCCATTCGTTACATTTGCAGCTAATGCTTTCATCTTTTTATTGCCTCTACTATCACGAAATTCTTTGTCTTTGATATAGGCCTTGATTCCATTACCATAACTTCATCTCCAACATTGATGTCTATGCAATCAGGCTTATGTGCTTTTATCCTTGACCTTCTCTTTTCATACCTCTCATACTTCCTCAGGTACATCAGCCTTGGCCATTCTATTGTTACAGTCTTCTGCATATTGGCTTTCACAACCTTGCCATTGAAAGTCCTCCCTCTTACCACAATGCTTCCATGGAACGGGCAGTGTTTGTCCTCGCATTTCTTCTTTGGCACATTCCTTACTTCAATGCCTATATTCTTCTTCATCTTAATCCCCTGATTCTTTTTATTCTGTCCTCTGGCCTGTTAACCATGATCTTGCCATCTACTTCATAATCCCTTCCCCTATAGCTTACCTTTAATATTACTTGGCTCTTTATCAGCCTCTTGCTGCATCCATTGCTCTCCAGTGTTATTATGTTTCTTGTCTCGTCAATTACCTTGCCTTTCATGCCAACAAGCCCCTTGTTCATGGACCTAATTACCTCTACATTAAGTCCTATCACTTCATGCCTCAGCAACTCGTTGTGTTTCATCTTCCCTCTATTGATATTGTCTCCTTCTTGAAACCTAATTTTATCAGCTCTTCCCTTACCTTTTCTGCATGGTTGCCCTGCAGCTCTATGACATTGTTCTTCAATGTCCCTCCGCATGCAAGTTTTGACTTCAAGTTCCTTGTTATCTCCTTGATGTCAATGTCCTTTGAGCTTATTCCTTCAACCAATGTTGATATCTTGCCGAACTTTCTCTTTTCAATCTTGACCTTTATCCTTTGATCTTCCTTTGCTATTGCCTCGCAAACGCACAGGTCTTTGTTTAAGCCGCACACAGGACATATGTCTATCATCGCTTTTTCTCTGCCTCCATGATTTTATTGTTCAGCCTTGCAATGGTTTTCTTTATCTCCCTTATCTTGCCTGCATTCTCAGGCACTGTTCCAATTGCAATCTGGGCATTGTATTTCATGAGCTCTTTCTTCAGCTCCACAAGCTTGTTGCTTGCCTCTTCAACCTTAATTACCTTGAGTTCACTCTTTCTTATTATCGCCATTTTCAGCTTCCTTCTTCCTTTTGCTTGGTTTTTTCTTTTTTTCCTTTTCTTCTTTTTTCTTTTCTTCCTTTATCTCTTCAACAATGGTTTCTTCCTTCTTTTCTTCCTTTATCTCTTTGGCCCATACCTTGTCAGGCAGCACAACATCAGGTGGTATTATTGCAACCTTTATCCCTATGGTTCCTCTCCTTAAGTTTGCAACCGTTGTTGATCTCAATACCTGTGAAGCAGAAACATCCCCTGATTTTTTCATGTACCCTGCCGAAAATCTCCAGCTTTTTGCCCTTGCCCCTGGTACTCCAACCCCGCTTATTACTATCTCTGCCCCTATCGCACCAGCATTCATTATCTGCTTTAGTGTTTCATATCCAAGGAACTTGAATTTCTTTGGACCAAATTTCTCAAGTGAATATGATATCCTGTCAGCAACAGAATTTGCATCAAGCATCGGGTTTTCAACGCTTCCCATCTCTATCTGCGGGTTCTCAAGCCCGAATTTGTTCCTTAATGCGGAAGTAAGCATCTTTATGTTCTCCCCTTTCCTTCCTACTATCATGCCAGGCCTCACGCTGTAAATTATTATTCTGTCTCCAAGCGGCGTGTGCCTTATGTCTACCTTGCTGTGCCCTGACCTGGCCAAGCTGGCTGCAACATAATTCTGCACTTCTATCTCTTTCATCCTTTGCTTCAGGAATTTTCTCTCTATCATTTTTTTGCTTCCCCAACAACAACTTCTATGTGGCTTCTCTTCATCTTCACCCTTCTTCTCCTTCCATACCTGTATGGCCTTGCTGCCTTGTTTGCAACTATTTTTTTTATCACAAGATTATCATTCAATCCAATGTTCCTTGCATTTGCAGCAGCAGATTCTATTACTTTTATTATGTTCATGCTTGCCTTCATTGGATATCTTCCTGCTGCTATGTTTCTCTTGTGCCCTGTGTCCTTGTTGAACCTCTTGAAAGGCACTGCACTTTTCTTGTTTATTGCATCCTCCAGCTTTTTTATTGCCTCATCAACTTTGTTTCCCCTTACATAATTGCATATCTCTATGCTCTGCTTTGTTGAAATATTCAGGTCTCTTCCAACAGCCCTTGCTGTTTTTTCCTCAACATCATTGCCATTAGTCTTTTCCATTTTATTTCACTGACTGTGCTGCGCTTGATTTCGTAGCCCCTATTCCCGGAGCTGAATGCGCAACGCTCTTCCTTGTTCTGCTGAACTCTCCAAGATAATGCCCTATCATGTGCTCTGTTATGTTCACAGGCAAAAACTCCTTTCCATTGTAGATATGTATCATGACTCCAACCATTTCAGGCAGCACTATCATGTCCCTGACATGGGTTTTGACATGCTTCTTTCTTGCTCCTGACTTGAACATCTTGATTGCCTTTAGCAGTCTTTTCTGCTGCTCTGTAATCCCTCTTTTCAAGTTTCTTCTTTGCCTCGCTGTAAGAAGCTTGGCAAATTCATTCAAGTCCATCTTCTGCAATTCTTCCAAAGTCTTGCCAACGAATAAAAATTGTTTTGCCATTTATCTCTTCCTTCCTGTTCTCCTGGCAGCAAGCAACCCGATGTTCCTTCCAGGCGGCGCATTTCTAGGAGGCACCTTTGATTTTCCAACATGCCTTCCCCTTCCTGACCCGAATGGATGGTCAACTGCATTCATAGCTACTCCAGATGTTCTTGGGTATAGCTTGCCCTTTGCCCTCATTAAATGATGCCTGTTTCCTGCCTTCATGAATGGCCTCTCCCTTCTTCCAGAACCAGCTACTATTCCAATCATTGCCCTGCAATTCTGGTCAAATTCCCTTTCCTTCTTTGACGGCATTTTCAATATTACCTTGTCATGCTGCTTGCCTATTATCTTTGCAAAAGATCCTGCTGCCCTGCAGAACGCAGGCTTGCCAATACTCGCCTCTATATTGCACACATCAGTGCCCTCAGGTATGTCCTTCAGCTGCATTATGTTCCCTTTCTTTATCTCAGACCCAAATCCAATTTTAACTTCATCATTCATTCTTATCCCATGCACTGCAGGCATTATTACTTCACTTTTTCCATACCCGACTAAAACCAACGGCGCGCTATGCTGGCTGCAATGCATTATGTCCAAAACCCTTCCTTCAATAATTCCATTCCTCTCACTATCATCAAAAATCCTGTTGCTTATCTTTCCCTTGCTCCTGTGGCTGTGCGCTTTATATGTGAAAGTTCCCCTTCCCCTCCTCTGAGTTATTATTCTTTTTCCCATTTTTATGCCAGCCCCATCTGCGTTATCAAGTCTCTTGCATTGTTCTCTTTTGCAAGCCTTACATATGCCTTTTTCCTTCCATCATTCAATATTGTGGTGTTTACGCTCACAACCCTTATCTTGAACATCTTCTCAACAGCCTCTCTTATTTCTGTCTTGTTTGCCTTCTTGTCTACTATGAACATCAATTTATTTTCCTGCTCCATATATTTCACGGATTTTTCAGTAGTCAACGGGTATTTTATTATGCTGTAAACATCCTTGCTCATTTGAACAATCCTTCCTTTCCTATCCTAATTATTGCTGCCTCGCTCCATATGCACAGCCTTCCAGGAATGCCGCCTGGCGCTAGCATCTCTGCATTTATGCTGTTAACAGCAGCAACATCACACCCATTTATGTTTCTTGCGCTTCTCGCAAGTTTGCAATCATCCCTTGATATTATGAACAAGGCCCCTTTTTTATTCCTGTATCTTCTTCCCCTTTTCTTTCCAACTCCGCTTCTTATCTTTGTCTCGCTTGTTCTTTCCAGCTCATTCTCCAACCCTATCTTTTTCATGAAATCAAAAATATCCTTTGTCTTTTTTACATCCTCTATCTTCGAGTCTATTATGAATGGGAATACTCCCTTTATCCTATGCCCTCTTTTCATCACAGCATCCTTGTTCATTGTTGCTGCAATTGCAGACCTTATTGCTTTTCTTCTTTCCTTGATGTTTATCTTCTCAGCCCATATCTTTTCTGCCTTAGGAGGATGCGCCCTTCTTCCACCAACAGTATTTGGTGCAGTTGCTCCAACCCAGTAAAATTGCATCCCTCTCCTCGTCATGGTTTTTCTTGGCACTCTTGAAATCCCTTTTCCATAAGCACCCTTAAAGTCCCTTCTTCTTCTCGATATCTTTGATGAATATCTCATCCCAGAATTCTCCTTTGCCCCATAAGCATGCCTTCTGTTCATCCTTATTGACATGAATGCCCTCTTTATTACATCAGGTCTGTACTCCTCATCAAACTGCACAGGCAACTCTATGTCCTTAGTAATTACCCCATTCAAGTCTAACATCTTAACTTTCATTGCTTGGATTCCTGGCTTACATGCCTTATCTCTGGAATTAATTGCTTTCTCTGCCTCTGTCCCTCTGTCATGATAATAACCCTCTTGTCAGGGCCAGGAACAGATCCCTTTAGCAATACATAATCATTATTTACATTTCCATAATGCATGAAACCCCCCTTTACATTTATCTTGCTTGCATCATTCCCTATCATGATAACCTGCTTGTTGTACTCTGTCCTTAAGTGATAGCCCATTTTTCCGCTTTGTGGAACAGTGAACCTTACCCTTCTGGGATGCCATGGCCCTAGTGTGCCTATGCCCCTTTTTGTTTTCTCTGACTTGTGCTGCCTTATCGTAACCCCAAACCTTTTGACAGTTCCCTGAAACCCCTTTCCCTTAGTAACCGCATGAACATCAATGTATTGGCCTTGCTTGAAGACATCACTTATTTTTATTTCCTTTTCAAGCAACCCCTTGGTTGATTCTATGTCATCCTTGCCATACCCAATGCCAATCTCGAATATATCAGGGATTTTCTTGCCGAATCCAGCCAGTCCTGGCTGAGTATATACTACAAGCCTTGCAAAATCATAATCACTTGGAAAATCAATATTTTTCTTTCCTATTCTGGTTCTTCTTAAAACATTCTTGTCAATGTTCTTAGCATAGACATCATAAACAACTATTGTGCCATAATCTGTTTTCTTGTAAAATCTCAAGCATAATGGCTTTATCGGAGGGCATTCAATCACTGTTACAGCGTTGCTTATCACCTCTCCCTTTGTTGTGGCATTTGAATTATCCTTTATCAATACGTGTGTCATTCCTGCCTTGTATCCTGCAAAGCCAAACACATTGTTCTTTTTGTCATAGTTCCATGTTCTTATTCTTGGAGTCTCGCTCTTGGCCCTCTTTCTAGGCCAAAACTGCATGCTTCCCCTCCTTGGTCTGTGCTTGTCTCCCATTTTATGTTTAAACTTCCAATTAGAATCAGCGGCTTTTATTACATCAGTAGGGTACCTTGATGTTATTTCAAGCCCTTTATAAAACTATCGCAAAATTGGGCTGTGGGACAGAATTACTCTAATTCCCACCTATTTGGAATAAGTTATGCCAAATAGTTATGCAGAAATCAGCAGTATCAATTCTGTC
>JAGVXQ010000005.1 GCA_018303705.1 Candidatus Woesearchaeota archaeon | reverse complement strand
AAACTGTAATTATATTAGCTCTTCTTCTGCAACGACTATAAAATCACCTATTGCAACTACTGCTGAATAAGGTATTGTTAGGTTGTTTTTTGTGTCTTTTTCTAATTCCATTGATTGTGCATATGTTGTTGGGTTCTTTAGAATTATATACATTAACTCACCTGTTCTTGTTTCAAATGATAGATTTGAGACTTCCCCAAAACGCTTGCCTGATTTAGTAACAACTACTTTTCCCATCAATTGCTTTGCTGATCTCTTATCTTCTTCAGGCATGTTTTCACCCTTTTGATTATTTTAGTTGAAGCTTATTTATAAAGTTTTCTGGTTTTAAAATAAGTATAATAAAAAGCTCATTTAACAAAATGGATTATATTTGGGTGATTATTGTGGGATTTCTAAGATTAAGTTTAAAAAACAAACCCAATCAACAAGGTCTATTAGCTGTTTTTTGAGTTGTTTTTTGGTAATCTTTTGGTGATAAACATATCTATATACATAACATATATATACATACCCTCACACCTATATTTCTTGTGGAGAATCTGTGTTGGCATGTCTGATGGATAGATGTTAGGTGTTATTGTTTGTTGTAGAATAGGTTTATAAGACGTTTGAAGGCATTTTTTAATGAGTATATATAAATAATTTTTATTTGTGTTTTTTGTTGTTTTTTTTCAAAGGAAACATGGGTGTTAAATTCCATAGTGGTAAGGAATGTTTATGTATAAGTTATAGTGTATGACTTCTTTACAACTTCCAATGGAAACAAGGGTGTGAGGTTTATAATTTTAAGGATAATAATGTTTAAATAAAAAATAAGGGAAGTATAAGAAAGCAGGTGTACAAATGGGTCAAAAGGGGTTGAGCAATTTTTTTGAGAATTATTTGAAGCAAGAGCCTTTGTTTATGAATAAGAAGGCATTGCAATCACCTTACACACCAAAAACCATACTCCATAGGGAAGAGCAGATGCACCAATTGGCAAGTATACTGGCGCCTTCCTTAAGAAGTGAAAGACCATCTAATGTATTCATTTACGGCAACACTGGGACTGGGAAGAGTGTAACCATACAGCATGTATGTGAGAATATGGTAAGTATAGCAGAGAAAAACAAGCTTAACTTAAAAGTCCTTTACATAAACTGCAAGCTGAAGATGGTCGCTGATACACATTATAGATTAGTTGCAGAGCTTGCAAGGAGCTTTGGGGAAGAAATACCGGCTACAGGGTTGCCAACTGATGAAATATATAAGATTTTCATAAGGTCGATAGAAAAAGAAAAGATAATGGTTATAATAATACTTGATGAGATAGACCAGTTGGTGCAGAAGGCAGGGGATGAGTTCTTGTATACCTTAACAAGGATAAACACTGAGCTGAAAAAGGCAGAGATATCATTGATAGGGATATCAAATGACCTTGTTTTTAGGGAGAACCTTGATCCTAGAGTCAAGAGCAGCCTCAGCGAGGAAGAGGTATCTTTTCCATCGTATGACGCAGTGCAGCTTCAAGACATATTGAAGCAGAGGGCAAAGGTTGCATTTAAGGAGGGTGTAGTTGAGGAAGGTGTAATTGAGAAATGCGCTGCACATGCAGCAAGGGAACATGGTGATGCAAGAAGGGCATTGGAATTGTTGAGAGTGGCAGGTGAGCTTGCAGAGAGGAGAGGAAAGAGTATAGTAAAGATATGTGATGTTGATGATGCAGAGGACAAGATAGAAAGAGATAGGGTAATAGATAATATAATTTCACAACCAAAACAATTCAAACTGACACTTTATTCCATAATGAAGGTTAATAATGAAGCCAAGAATAATGGGATGCATATATTCACAGGAGAGATATATGAGGTCTATAAGGATTTATGCTTTAAGGTTGGTTTAAGGCCATTAACCCAGAGAAGATTAAGTGACATAATATCCGAGTTGGACATGCTTGGAATAATAACTACTAAAGTAATAAGCAAGGGGAGATATGGGAGAACAAGGGAGGTTTGCATGGCAATACCGAACAATGTGATAAATATTGTTGAAAACAATTTGAAAGAGGGCCTTGCCTTATGAGAGAGGAATTAGTGAGGCAGATAATGGGTAAGGGGTTTTTAGCATCTCCAGACATAAAAGAGGTTGATGATGCGAATTTGAATGTTTTTCTGGATCATATACAGAAAAACAAAGAGATCAATGACAAGCTTGCAGTAATTAACAAGGACATATTCAAGATAGCGAGCAAGATAAGCAGTGATGTGGAAATAAGCTGGAGTGAGTTTGAAAGGTCAAGGGTTTTGATAGAGAAAGGGAAGGATGACAAGGGCTATAATGTTTTTCTGGATATATTGAGCTATAGCATTGAAGAGAAGAAAAAAAAGGAGCTTGATAAGATATTAAGCAATGTAAAAAAAGAAGAGGATGTTGATGTTGAAGAGAAGGAGGAAGAAAACTACAGCAATGTGATAGTACTAAAAAATTATGCAGATGATTCAAAAAAAAGGGAAGTGAATGATTTCGTTGAATATTTTAGGTTGAGGTATAACCTTGTGAAGGAATTGCTGCAGGGAAGGCAGGAAATGCAGAACATAATGTCAATAAGCAGGGTTTTATGCAAGAAGGAAAAGGAGCTTGTTTCCATCATAGGCATAGTAAACAGCAAGAAAATCACAAAGAACAGGAACATACTTTTAAGCGTAGAGGACATGACGGGCGTTGCTGATATTCTTATCAACAAGGATGGAAAGGCGATAGAGAGTGCAAGGAAGGTAGTAGAGGATGAGGTTATAGGAATTAGTGGGGTTAGTGGTGGAAGGGTGATATTTGCGACACAGATAGTATTTCCTGATGTGCCGTTGACAAAGGAATTGAAGAGATGTGATGATGATGTATACGCTGCTTTTATAAGTGACTTGCATTTTGGAAGCAAGCTTTTCTTGAAAGAGGATTTTATGAAATTTGTTGATTGGATAAACTGCAAGAGTGGGAGCTTTTTGCAGAAAAGGATGTCTGCCAAGATAAAATACCTTTTTGTTGTAGGGGATGTTGTTGACGGCGTAGGCGTTTATCCGAAGCAAGAAGACTGGCTAATGCATAAGGACATAGTGCAGCAATATAGCATATGCGCAGAGCACTTGGGGATGATAAGAAAGGACATAAAGATAATACTTGCACCAGGGCAGCACGATTCTGTAAGGACTTCTGAGCCACAGCCAAAGCTTGATAAGGATTTTGCGCATGCAATGTATGGCCTTCAGAATTTAACTTTAGTCAGCAACCCTTGCTTGGTCAACATACATTCAAAAAAAGATTTTGAAGGGTTTAAGGTTATGATGTACCATGGGGCAAGCTACCACCATTACATAGATGAGATAGATTCATTAAGGGCAGCCAATGCAAAGGACAATCCTACTGAGGTGATGAAATTCTTGCTGCAAAAAAGGCATTTGGCACCAACACATGCATCAACTGTTTACATACCTATGCTTGAGACAGACCCATTTTTCATTGACAAACTGCCAGACATAATAGTTTCAGGGGAGATGCACAGGTCTGATGTTGCAGTTTACAACAATATAACCTTAATAAACTGCAGCTGTTTTCAAGCAAAAACACCTTTTGAAGAGAAGGTTGGAAACAATCCTTTGCCATCAAGGGTCCCGGTAATGAACCTGAAGACAAGTGAAGTGAAGATAATGAATTTTTCAAGTGAGTAGATTTGTTTTTTTAAAAAATGAAAAAATACTTTGAAGAGATAAATGCAAGGTTAGGGGAGATGTATAAAATAGCTAGCGAAGCAAGAAAGGCAGGATTTGACCCTGTTGAGGATGTTGAAATACCTTTGGCCAAGAACATGGCTGAAAGGGTTGTAGGAATAATATCAATAATGGCCCCACAGGTTAAGGATAGCGGAATAATAGAGAGAATAGACGAACTTGAGAAGGTTTATGGGGCGCAGGATTGGAGGGTTGCATTAAAGATAGCTGAAGAGGTTGCCAAAGAAAACTTTTGCAAGTTTTCAAGCAAGAAGGAGGCAATGGAAATAGGAATAAGGATAGGCATAGCCTACATAACTGTTGGAGTTGTGGCAAGCCCGATAGAGGGCTTTGTTGAATTAAAATTCAGGAAGAGGAAGGATGGCAAGGATTATGTTGCATTGTTTTATTCTGGGCCGATAAGAAGCGCAGGGGGAACTGCAGGAGCAGTTTCTGTTTTGATAGCAGACTATATAAGATGCATAATGGGGCTAAGCGAGTATGATTGCAATGAAATTGAAGTTAAAAGGACTGTGACTGAGCTGTATGATTATCATGAGAAGGTTACGAATCTGCAGTATCTGCCTAGTGAGGAAGAGCTGAACTTTTTAGTCCCTAAATTGCCTGTGCAAATAGATGGAGATCCTAGCGAGGATTATGAAGTAAGCAATTACAAGAACATAGAAAGGGTAGATACCAACAGAATAAGGAATGGTGTCTGTTTAGTCATCGGAGAATGCTTATGCTCTAAAGCTCCTAAGCTCTGGAAGCAGCTTAGCTCATGGGGCAATGATTTTGGAATGGGGCATTGGAATTTTCTTGAGGATTTTGTGAAATTGCAGAAAAGATTAAGGGCGGCTGGATCTGTAAAGGATGAAAGCATTAAGTTAACTCCAGATTACAACTTCATTAGGGACATAGTTGCAGGAAGGCCCATACTTACTTATCCAATGACTGTAGGTGGCTTTAGATTGAGATATGGAAGAACAAGAACATCAGGGTTTTCATCTGATGCAATAAGCCCTGCGACAATGGCAATATTGGATAATTACATAGGAATAGGGACGCAATTGAAGACAGAGAGGCCTGGAAAATCTACAATAATAAGCGCATGTGACAGGATAGAGGGGCCGATAGTGAAATTGAAGAATGGTGATGTTGTTTTCGTTGAAGACAAGGACTGTGCAATGAAAATAAAGGATGATGTGGAAGAGATATTGTTTTTAGGAGACATTTTGATAAATTATGGGGATTTTTTTAACAGGGCCCATAAGCTAGTGCCTTGCGGATATAATGAAGAGTGGTATTCTGAAGAGCTGAAGAAGATAATCAATGATGATGTGCTTGTCAAGGAGATGGTGAATAACCCCTACAAGAAAATTTGCGCTGATGACATGATTAAGATTGCGATACAATATGATGTGCCAATGCATCCAAGGTATACATACCATTGGAATGACATAAACTACGAGCAGTTCATGAGCCTGGTTGAATGGTACAAGACTGCCAAGGTAATGGAAGGGAAGATAGTAATACTTTTGAATGACAAGATTTCTGTTGACATAGACCTTGATCCTAAGAGGGTGTTGGAATTGCTCGGGGTACCGCACAAGGTTGTTGCAAAGGAGAATGTTGTCATTGAAGGAGAAGATGCAAAGGCTTTTGCTTTCTACTTCAGGCACCTTGACATATTTGAGTTTGATGAAGAGAAGAATGTGCTGAAGATAATAAACAAGATGGCTGGAGTCAAGGTAAGGGATAAGTCTGGAACCTTTATCGGGGCAAGAATGGGAAGGCCAGAGAAGGCGAAGATGAGGAAGCTTACTGGAAGCCCGCAAGTATTGTTTCCTGTTGGAAGAGAAGGCGGAAAGATGAGAAACATGCAGGAATGCCTTAAGGTGGGAAAGGTAACCGCTGATTTTCCATTGATGTTCTGTGACAAATGCAACAAGGAAAGCGTGTACAGCATTTGTGAGAATTGCTCAGGAAAAACAAGAAAGAGGTATTATTGCATGCATTGCAAGGCCACGCATGATGAGAAATGCAGCATGCATGAATCCTTCGGGCATAAATTGCAGGAGATAGACATTAAACATTACTTCAAGAGGGCCTTGGAGATGATAGATGCAACAGAATACAATGAAATGGTGAAGGGCGTCAGGGGAACTTCAAATGCAGACAGCTTGCCTGAGCACCTGCTCAAGGGGATATTGAGAAGCAAAAACAACCTTTATGTCAACAAGGATGGGACAATAAGGTATGACATGACAGAAATGGCAATAACACACTTTAAGCCAAAAGAAATAGGGACAAGCATAGAGAAATTAAAGGGCCTCGGGTATGAGAAGGACATACATGGAAAGGTCTTGGAAAATGATGAGCAGATATTGGAGATTAAATGCCAAGACATAATACTTCCTAGCTGTGATGAGAGCCTTGAAGAGGGATGTGATGAGGTTTTGTTTCGAGTTTCCAGGTTCATAGACCAGTTGCTTGTTGGCATGTACAAGCAGAAGCCATTTTACAATTTGAAAACAAAACATGAATTGATAGGGCATTATGTTGTTGCAATGTCACCCCATACTTCTGCAGGGATAGTTGGAAGAATAATTGGTTTTTCAAAAACACAAGGATTTTTTGCACATCCATTGATGCACAGCATTATGAGGAGAGATGCGGATGGCGATGAGGCCTGTGTAATATTGCTTATGGATGCGCTGCTGAACTTTTCAAGGAAGTTCTTGCCAAATCGAAGGGGAGTTACGCAGGATGCGCCATTGGTTTTGACTTCCACTTTGATACCAAAAGAGGTTGACAACATGGTATTTGACATGGACATCGTTTGGAATTACCCCCTGGAACTTTATGAAGCGGCCATGGAATACAAAAACCCCTGGGACGTGAAAATAGAAAAATTCGGGGATAACCTTGGAACAGAGAAAGAGTATAAGGGATTAGGGTTTACAATAGACACAAACAACATAAATGAAGGAGTAAGGTGCAGCGCTTACAAGTCAATACCAACAATGATGGAAAAGGTTGAGGGGCAAATGAAATTAGCAGAGAAGATAAGAGCAGTAAACGAAAATGATGTGGCCAGGTTATTGATTGACAGGCATTTTATAAGGGACATAAGAGGCAATTTAAGGAAGTTTTCACAACAACAGTTTAGGTGCATTGACTGCAATGAAAAGTACAGGCGGCCACCTCTTGCAGGAAGGTGCTTGAAATGCAGCGGCAAATTGGTGTTTACTATTGCAGAGGGAAGCATAGTAAAGTACCTTGAGCCTAGCTTTGACCTTGCTGAGAAGTATACACTGCCACCCTACCTAAACCAAGTGCTGCAGATAACCAAGAAGAGGATAGAAAGCATATTCGGAAGGGATGCAGAGAAACAAGAAGGATTAAAAAAATGGTTTTCAAGCTAGGTAATATAATATTACAGGAACAACGAGACAAGACATTAGATGATTCCTGCTGACTTTCTTTAATATGGGCAGCAATCCGATAGAGGTTGCGATTATAAGGATTACAAAACCATAAAAACCAGAGATTAACAAGACCAGAATTGAGATGACCATGATTACTGTGCATGAGAGAAATGGGTAGTTTAACTTTTGCATAACATTGATTAATGCCTTTGAAATTATTATTGAAAATATTGCTGTTATGCCTGCCGTGAAAAGCATTGCTGCCAAGAACAATATAAAATAATTTGGATTAAGATTGCTGAATATTCTTGAGATCGCTGCTATTGCACCATTCCTTGACTTGATTATGGTGAACAGCGCTATTACTGCAATGACCATGGCTATGGAGTTTATCGCACCTATCATGAGAATATACGATTTTCCATCATTTTCCTTTTCTATTGAAGTTGCAATGACTGATGCTTGAGCAGGGCCCAGCCCTGGAAGAAAGCCAACAAGTAGTGATGCAAACAAGCCTTTGACCATTGTTTTTATTACAGCCAACTTATTGAGAACAATTTCATGAATATATTGATGTGGAATTTCTGTTTTTTGCATTATGCTCATGATTAACGAGCTTATGCCAAACAAGCCAGAGAACATTGGAAAGAGTATTTCCTTTATATTGAGTTTGAAAGACTGGATTCCGAAGATGGAAGACAATGTTATGATTAAAGCTGCCCAGAATTTGTTTTTTTCTTTCATAAGAAGCAATAGCATTGACATTGCTAGGATATAAGGAATGAATCTGCTTATTGAAGAATATGCCTGTTTCGTGTAAATAAAAAGCAAAGGCGAGAGCGCTGCTATAATTAAGATGCCGAGAAGGCAGCCAATTACCGAAAGTGTTATTGCTTCATGGCCCCTGCCTTTAAGCAGAAGTTCCTGTGATGGGAGCAAGGCCATCGAATTATCAGGGTTGGGCGTTCCTAAGAGGGTTGTTGGTATGAAATCAATGAATATATGGGTTATAGCTATGGAGATTATAATAATTGATGAATACAATGCGTTGATTCTTAGCAAGGGCAACAATGCAAGCAAGGCAACCGAGACCAAATTTATATGTATGCCTGGCATAAGGCCTGTGAAAATTCCGATGATTATGCCTGACAATGATGCAAATAGGATTTCGAGAATCATTTGTTGCAATATTTTTAAATTGTTTATATACTTAACCAGCTTAAAAGCGAAAATTTTGCAATAATTATGGAGACTTTTGGATTTTTTTTGTATAGCGAGACAAGCGAGACAACAATGGAAGAGAAGAATAACCCTTAATTATAGTATATAGACAAGGTTAATTAGATCAAAAGAGATTTTTGCACAAAATAACTTGGATGGATAGGACTTGCTATAAAAATAATTGACAACCAAAAGCTTTTTAAATAGTGTAACTACGCTAA
Organism: Candidatus Woesearchaeota archaeon; assembly: GCA_018303705.1. GTDB lineage: Archaea > Nanobdellota > Nanobdellia > SCGC-AAA011-G17 > JACPNG01 > JAGVXQ01. The sequence continues at coordinate 1,964 of JAGVXQ010000005.1, read as the reverse complement.
AGTAGGTTAAAATGGCAACATTAAGCTATAGACCTAATGCTAGTGGATTTTTGAAAGGGGTTTCTGTAGAAAGACGCATCCCTGATGGATATCGTGGAAAGAAAGGCCCTGAAATGCAGCAAGAATGTACAATGAAGGGGTCTCATTTAGAAAATGGGCTTAAGGCATTGTTGAATGATTATTCTTTAAGCGGAATAAATGATTATGGTGGAAGGTATTCTGGCAATTTAAGCTATGAGTTCCAAGTAACTTCCAGGTTGCAGAAGAGGAACAAGATGAAAAAGAAGGAACTTTCTGCATTGGTAGAAGAGCTAGAGAATATTGAGAGAAGGCTTTTGAGGGTAAAAACATCATATGTTGAAAAAGAAACACACGTACTATCCAGGTTTAGAGAATTAGAATCATGCTATAATGGGGCGTTGGAAGGCAACAGAACGCAAATATTAAGAAAAGAACAAGAATTTGGGTATAATATATGGAATTTAGGCAAGCTAACAGAATTGGTTGAAAAAGAACCTGAGGACAAACAAAGATTGATGAGGTTGAGAAAGAACCTTGATTATGAAAGCAAGGTATTGGAAATTGATATTGAAAAGCTTAAGGCAGATGCAGAACAATATTCTTCGGCGTTAGAAAAAGTGCATAAGGGATTGCACAAAATATATGGGGGAAAGGCAGCAGCACTGGAAAGAGTAAATGACAAACTGTTTGCAATAAGATACTTGAAATTCAATACAAGAAAAATGCAAAAAACTTCAGTTGCGTCATGGCTGCGCAAGAAGTATGATTCTGCCAAAGAAAAAATAGCATCTGCAGTCTTAGGCGATGATCTAGATAAGGGTGGAAGTTTGGGGCTAGGCTTACAGCCATCATATGCTACAGCGAATGTTGCTGGAAAGAATAAGGGATTGTTGTATAAGGTAGGGGTTCCAGTTTTTATAGCAGCAACAGCGTTATCACAATGCATAGGCGGGAATTATTTACAAGGGAAGATGAATGCATACAGGAAACCTGTTATCGAAGAGATTGTTGCAGCAACACACAATAAAACAGAAAGTGTTGGAGCAGAAGAGAAACACAATAAAAATTCAGTGAAGGAAAATTCAGTGAAGGTTCCAGCAATGGAAAATGCTGAAGAAAAAATAGTCGAGAAGAAATATGATGAAAAGACAAAAATTGTTGGTAATACAGAGCAAAAAGGCGATGTTGTTTATGCAACAGAAAAAGCACCTTATACCTATTGGAAATATGACCTTATGGATGGAAATGGAAATTTAAAGGGTTATGATTCAGTGGGAGACAGAGATTTTTGCGGCCATGGATGTGCGATTTCAGATAATGGGAGTACGTTGCTCGACCCTTTAGCATTGGGCGCAAAAGAAGGGGATAAGATAGGTGTTACTGAAGTGCCCGTGAAATTGGGAGACAAAACAACCATAATTAAGAAGGTACAAGAACCTGAATGGGTGCCTGTGAAGAGAATTATTAATTTGCTAACAGGCAAGACCAGGGAAGAGCTAGAACAAAAGCTAGTAACTGTTGAAGAGAAATACAGATATAAACCATTTGAGATGCAGCCATCCGTTGGCACAACCTACATTGAAGTAATGTAGACATATAAATATTATTTTTGCAAGAATAGGCATATGAACCATTTTGATTCGGATCTTGAAGAAAAAAGAATTGAATGGGCAATCAATGTATTTCTTAGGGGGGATGCAGGGGTTTTAAGATACGAAGGAATAAGGAGACCAAGAGGGACTGTAAACAATACAATAAACAGAATTTTTAGAAGAAGCAAAGATGTTCCTGGAAGTGAAAGGGATTTACCAGAAGATGCAATGATGACAATATACAGTTCCAATATTTATAGAGATTTAGATGGTCTCGTAAGAGAACATCCCTTGTTAGTGGATATAGCAGGCACTTTGAACAGGAAAAAGGCAGGAATGAAAGAGCTTCAT
>JAGVXQ010000004.1 GCA_018303705.1 Candidatus Woesearchaeota archaeon | reverse complement strand
TTGACAAGCTGCTTGTCAAACTTAATCTTAGTGGAATAAGATGCATCTTCCCTCTTCTCTTTTGACTGTACATAGAACACTATTTCCTGATAATCCAGAAAGAATCTATTTAAGAGTTCTATTTCTTCAGCGCTTACACCTTTTTTGTAATATTCTTTGATTAAAATACAAAGTGTTGCATCGTGGTTTTTGGAATAGTACCCTTTTGCAATAATTAAAGCCAGAGATGCGTGATAGACTGCATAGTAGCATCCTGTAAGGCACCAGTCAAAATATCCGAGCTTTGTATTGTCATTTACAAACTTAAGGTTATGATCTGATTTCATAATATGGCCCCTGACCTCCTCTTTATCAACAGGCAATTTCCTGAGAGATTTATCTTCAATATATTGCTTGATTTTCTCAGAAACAATTGTGGTATCGGTTAATAATTTGTTCAGATGCTTAATATCCACTATAAAGCATCTCGTAATAGTAGATGTTATTAAGCACAGGATAACCAGAAGCTATTGCTGACTGTATTACTGGATCTTCTTTGAGCTTTATTTCCTTTAAAAAATCATTAAGATTTACCTGGAAAATGCTCATCTTTATTCCTGTTAGCGCCTCTGAATGCTTCTCTGCTTCATTGGTGTTTATTTTGGCATTGTTGATGATAAGGAGGTCTATGTCAGAATTTTTATTGAATACCTCTTTTGCAGTTGAACCAAAAACAAAGACAATCAAAGGCTTCTCTTTTAAACCATTCACAAAGTATTTTATGGCGTTCTTTCGTATGCTTGGCAATGCATTAAACCTTTCCAAGTCAAATAGCTCAAATACTGCATAAACTTTATAGTTTAGCCTTAAAGAGTATTTCTTCTGGTTACCCTCCCTTTCTGACTTAAGAATGTTGTCTTTTACTAGATCATTCAGAAAAGTGGTTGTGCTTGGCACATGAAGCTTGGCATTCCTAGCAATCTCCCTAAGATGAAGCCTTGCATTCTTATTTGTATAGAATAGCTGCAAAATCTTAAAATATCCTGGCTTAATTAATGACATCATTTTAGTAACAATCGTTACTAATTTAATAACATTTATAAGGTTTTTGTTGTATGCTTTAGCTTTAACCACTTATCATATTTGGCAAATGTGATCATATTCTTGAAGTTATATAATAATCAAGTCTTGCTAGGTATATAATAATCAAGTCTTGCTATGGCCCTGGAATTTAGATGTTCATATGGGTATGGCAGCAGTTTGCTATCTTTCGCCTTTAATTTGTTTGCATACTTACGCGCCATGTCAAGATATTGATTTTCACTTAAAAAAAGGCCTTCACGCCTGCATTTTCTGGCGAGATACAATAAGTTTAATATAGAACACCTGTATGCAGTAACTATAATTTCTTCGCGCTCTTCTTGAGCAATTTCTTCGCGCTCTTCTTGTAATTTTGGCTTAGATAAATGATACTCTGCACCTATAACTGAGCCATCTAATGCACAAGACCACGCCAATTCCAGTGGAGACGACTTAATTACATGCTGTTCTAAGCTGTAATTTCCTTTTCCAGCCATCTTTTAAAAGACCATTTGCAAATCTTATAAGCATGTATGTGGTTCATTGCATATTTTGAAGCTAATATTGTGCAAGGAAAATTATATAAAAAGACGATATTAAACATAATAGTGAAAAAAATAATTTGTTGGAAAATAATAGTGGTTGCATTAATAACGCTTATTGCTGCAAATTTCTCCGTAGGTTTAGAAAAATTGGGTAGTTATGTAAACGATGAAGCAATGGTTATTAGCCAGGAATATAAAGAAAAAATAAACAGTGAGCTTAGAGCATTGAAGGAAGAAACTTCTGTAGAGATGGCTGTTGCAACTGTTAAAAGCCTTGAAGGAAAGCCAATTGAAGATTACTCTATAGAGCTGGCGCACAATGTTCTCGGCGAAAAGAAAAAAGACAATGGCTTGCTGATATTGCTTGCTGTTGATGACAAAAAGTATAGAATAGAAGTTGGTTATGGGCTAGAACCTGTCATAAATGATGCAATGGCTGGCAGAATCGGAAGGAATGTAATGGAACCATATTTCAAGGAAGGCAGCTATGAAGAGGGCTTATTGCAAGGCACTATAATGATAAGAAAGATCCTAACAAACCAGACTGAAATAAATGAGGTAAATGAAAACAAACCAGGAAAAATTAGCTTAATACCTATGATTATAATTTTGATTCTTGTTGCCTTATTCATAATAATGGCTTATGCAGAAATCAAAAAGAAAAAGGAGATAAACAGGGACATTGAATCTGTAGAAAAGGCAATATGGATATTTGGACCTGGCATGTTTGGCAGGCATGGCGGTTCTGGCGGGGGATTTGGTGGTGGTTTTGGCGGCGGAGGCTTTGGAGGAGGTGGTTTCAGTGGCAAATTCTGAAAATATTATTAAATGCCCCAAGTGCAATATAAACATGGGAAAGATAAGCAAGAAGGGGGTTACATTAGACAAATGCAAAAAATGCGGTGGAATATGGTTTGACAGGAATGAACTTGATAAATTGTACAGCATGGAGGCAAGAAGATGAGTAATATATATGGGGAAAAATTAAGCAAAAAGCTGATAGCAGGAATAAGCATAATAGGAATTCTTGTTATCTTGATTATATGGTTTGGAGCAAGTTACAATGGCTTGATAAAAAGACAGGTTGAAGTAGACAAATCATGGGGAAATGTGCAGTCTGTATACCAGAGAAGGGCTGACTTGATACCTAACCTTGTAAATACTGTAAAGGGATTTGCAAAGCAAGAGCTTACTGTTTTTACAGAAGTAACGAATGCGAGAAGCGCATGGGCAAATGCAAAGACTACTGAAAAACAAGTTAATGCTGCAAATGGCTTGGAGAGTGCTATTTCAAGGCTATTGCTTGTGGTTGAAAATTATCCACTGCTTAAATCAGACCAGAATTTCCTGGCATTGCAGGATGAACTTGCTGGAACTGAGAATAGGATTAATGTTGAAAGGCAAAGGTACAATGAAGCTGTTTCTGAATACAACAAAAGAGTAAGGGTAATACCAAGCAACATAGTAGCTGGATTGTTTGGATTTGAACAAAGAACTTTTTTTGAAGCTGCTTCTGGTGCAGAAAATGCGCCTAATGTAGCCTTTTAATTTTTTTATTTTTTGAACCCATAAAAAACACTGCAAACTACAAGCCTATGCTTGCAAGAACATTGTCCTTATTAAATTCCTTGAGGTCATCATAATCCTGGCCCATGCCAATGTATATTATGGGCTTTTTCACTATGTATTCTATTGATATCGCTGCTCCGCCCTTGTCATCTATGTCTGCCTTGCTAAGTATTATGCCGTCGATTCCTATTGCATTATCAAAGCTTGATGCCTGCTCTATGCAATCAGAGCCTGTTATTGACTCGCCGATGAAAATCTTTAAGTCTGGCTTTATGACCCTTATTATCTTCTGCATCTCTGAGATAAGGTTTACATTGCTGTGCTGCCTTCCTGCTGTGTCTATTAGGACTGCATCCATATGATTTGATTTTGCATATGAAACTGCGTCATAAGCAACTGCTGTGGGATCCGAACCATAATTATGCTTTATTATCTTTATGCCTAGCTTATTGGCGTGGTGTTCAAGCTGCTCAATTGATGCTGCACGCCATGTATCACCTGCGGCAAGAACACAGCTTAGATTATTCTTTTTCAGGTAGTTTGCAATTTTTGCTATGGTGCTTGTCTTTCCAACGCCATTGACGCCGACAAAGACCATTGTGAATGGCTTCTCCTTCTTGCCTTTTATCTTTTCAACAAGGCTAAAAGATTCAACGTCAAACAATGACAAAATGCTTTTCTTTAGGGATTTTTCAACCATATCATCTATATCGCTTCTTTTTACAGGCTTGTTTGCTATGTCTTTTTTCAGGTCAGATTTTATTTTTTCAACGACAGAGTATGCCACATTGCTTTCTAAAAGCGCTATCTCAAAATCATAAAACATCTCGTCAAACTCCTTGTCTGATATTTTTGTTGTGGAAGCGACTTCCTTTATTTTGTCAAGAAAACCCTTCTTTTCTTCTGGCCGGCTTTGCTTAATGGTTATTTTAGACTCATCAGGCTTCTTGAACTTGTCTCTTATCCTGCCAAAAAAGCCCTTCTTTTCTTCTTGCTTTTTTTCTTGCATCGCTTCAACAGGCTCTTTTTTTTGCCCTATGAAAAAATTTTCTTCATGCTCGGGGATTTCCACAGGTTCTTTTGTTTCTTGCGCCTTAGCTTGTTCCTTCTGTTCTTCAATAACAGCACTAGCAGGAGTTTCTTCTTTTATCTCTGGCAATTCCTCTGCCTTCTTTGAAAAGCTTGAGATTGCACTTTTCAGCTTGTCTTTTAAAAATCCAAACATAAGGTAAAACAAACAAAGAAGCTTAAAAAACTTACTCTATGGTAAAGTATGCCCTTGCATAGTTCTTTGCGCCGTAATCAAAAACCTTTACATAATAAACGCCTGGCTCCCAACCTGCCCAGCTTTTGTATTTCGTTGTTACAGGCTCTTCACACCTGAACTGGTTGCAGAAAAACCTTGGCCTTGCAATGCAAGCATCGTTGTAGGCTGAGCATATATGATATTCCCTGTATGCCCCGTCCTTTCCTGGAATTAAGTTTATGTTCAAGTACTCGCCTGCATTAAGCTTATCGGGGGTTATAGTAACAACTGTTGTTGGGCTTTCCTTTGTTACGCTGCCTGTGAACTTGCCAAAATTAAGGACTAGCAATGCTATTACAAACACTATGAGAAGGCCTATCACAAGAACCTTGTTGTCTTTTCCAAATGCCCCTCTTTTTTGCATATATTCAAGGGGAGCCCAAACTAGTATTTAAGCTTTTTGTGAATCATTCGCTATTGGCTGATTATTACAAAACATCTTTTTTATGACAATGGTTGCGTAAGCTCCCTTGTCAAGCGAGAAACTTAATATTGCTTTAAGCTTGTTCTTGTTGATCTCGTCGTTCTCGAAGGTTATCGAAACATTGACTTTTACTATTAAGTCGCGCTCATTGCCTTCTGAGCTTAGCTCAGGCATCATTGGAAACAAGAAATCTTCTTTTTTTATGCCTTCCTTTGCAAGAATATGGGTGTATATCTTTTTTATTTCCTTGTTCCTTATGACGCTAAGAAAGCCTATAATAGGGACCTTTATGTTTTCTATCGCTGAATTTGTGAATGTGAAATTCGTGTTTTCTGATTTGACATCAAGGAAATCTGCGGATTTTAATTTTATGTACCCTGAAACAGCCTTGTTGAACAGCAGGCTTTGGTAGGCATTGACATAAAACACTAGCATCTTCCTGTTTACATTGTTTCTTATTGCGCCGATGTAATCATTTTTTTCAACATTCAATCCAAGAAGGCTGCATGCTTCAGGAAAATCCTTCTTGACCAATGCACTGCCTATAAGCTGGTTCGTGCCTCCAAAACGCTGCTCATCAAAATAATTTTCTATGAAATCTATTTTGTTGTGTTCCTTACTGTCAAGGTTCCTTACTGTTATCGTAAAATTATTCTTTATTATCTGGCCAAGCTTTATGCGGTCATTGCCCCTGCCTATGAAATTTATTTTAACGTCCTTTATCTTTATTTTAGCTATAACTTGCTGGGGCATCTTGTATGCAGAGACTACTTGTCTGGTGATTGCATTCTTGTCCTTTATGCCTGCTATGTTAAAGATATTTTCTTTCACATGCAAACGCCTTGCTAATTCCCTGATTACATCTTGTGTGTTCCAGTTCTTCTTTTCAATGAAGAAATAACTATAATCTCCGCCTTTGCTTAGATTTATATTCGGGATTTCTTCTACTATGAAGTCCTCTGGAATTTGCTTGATCTTGTACATGGCATTAAAATTGAAACAAAGGTTTTTAAATTTTTATGCTTGCCTGCAAGCCATGAAACCGTACTTGTTGGCATTGGCATTGATTGCAAGCGCACCGGAAGCGCCCTTAGATGAATTGGCTAAGAAAGACATAGATGTAATAGGAGCTTATGAAGGGCTGCAACGGCGACATTTCGATGAAACAAGGCTTATGATTACTTCTGTGTTCGGTGGGATGAAAACTATAACGCATGAAATTGTTGCCAAAGATGGAAAAATACTGGAATTGACCCATTACATAAACAGGGCTGACAATGAGCCGTACATAATAATAGATTATGCAAACAATGGAGAATACTTAAGGATAAAAAACATATGGATTCCAACAAGCAAGTTCTGTAGTAACAGTAAAGAAAGTAAACCTCGAAACGTAATGTGTATAATTAGCGGCAAAAAACATAGCGACAAAAGAATTGCTAACTTGTTTTATGTTATAGATGGTGGTGAACTTAATGATGACATGGAATTTAGATTTGATGCCATTTTATGGCAGTCGATGGAAAACTTTGATGCAAGCCATTCATTAGAGGATTCGTACACGAAAAACAGGATAAATTTAGAAAAGGTATACCTGGACAAATTGATTGACTCGATATACAGAGAAGCATTCGAATGAGAAGATTAATAAATAAATGTTCCATTTCTAGATCTTAATGAGAATGTTGCTGGTAATACTCGATGGCTTGGCGGACAGGCCTTGCAAAGAACTAAAAAACAAAACGCCCTTGGAAGCTGCGAAGAAACCAAACCTTGATTTTCTTGCAAGAAATGGGAAACTGTACCTAATGAATGTCATAAATGAAAAAATAGCTCCAGAGTCTGACCAAGGGGTGCTGTCGATTTTTGGCTATGATGTATTCAAGATTTACACTGGCCGTGGCCCTTTGGAAGCATATGGTGACAATGTGAAATTTGAAAATGGAGATGTTGTTGTAAGGTGCAATTTTGCTTCCATAAAAGACAATAAAATATACCACAACAGGATTCTTGACATAGAATCTATGCCTACGGAAAAAGAAATTAAGCTTGTTGAAGGAATAAAGATGAAAAATGCAAGGTTCAAGAGGACTGTTGGTCATAGGGGGGTATTGATAATAAACAAAAAAATTTCTCCGAGAGTGACAAACTCACATCCTGGATACAAGATAGTTAAAAATTTTGTTACAACAGCATTGCCTGTGAAAAACCAGAAGTTGATCCAGAAGACAGTTTTTCCACTTGAAAACAATGCTATAGAAACTGCAAACATAATAAATGAATTCATAAGAAAAGCAAGAAACTCATTAAAAAACAAAACAATATTGACAAGGGGCTCTGGAAACAAGCTGCCTAAGCTAAAACTAATGGAAGACTGGGCTGTGATTGCTGATATGCCTGTTGAAAGAGCGATTGGAAAGCTTGCTGGAATGAAGGTTATAAAAAAGCCAAATAGCTTAAATAATATTGCTGATGTGATAAAAAATGAATCCAAAAAAAGAAATGTTTATGTCCAGATAAAGGGACCTGATGCATTTGCGCATAAAGGGGATGCAGTTGGCAAAAAGAAGGCTATAGAAGAAATTGATTCTGGAATCATAGGGAGAATAAAAAACATGAAGAATACATTAATTGTAGTAACTGCAGACCATGCAACCCCATGCAATTTAATGGCACATTCAAATGATGCTGTTCCTGCAATTGTTTATGGCGCTGGCAAGGGCAATGCAAGAGAATTCTCTGAGAAAGAGGCGAGAATAATAAACAGGAAAATATATGGAAAACAACTTCTAGATATAGTTATAAAAAAACACAAAACATTTTAAACAAACAACTATTATTGGCTGCATGGCCGAGCTTATAACATATGAGATGCTTTATGAAATCCTAAGGGAAGAAAAAACAAAGAAAGAGATTACCCGGCTTGATGAAAACTTCTTCGAGAATGTAATAAAATACATGAGCGAAAAAAGAAACATGCTTGAATCGCAGCAGAAAAAATCTAGCATTTTCACCCTTTCGGAGTCTGTGAACACAAAAAAGCAGCTTGAAAACGTCCATAGAATACTAAAGGAGCTTTATGAACGGAGGGAAAACAAAATACTGCAACTGGCATTGTTCAGGTCAAGAACCAACGAAATCGTTGACAATTCTTGCATGCTTGGAATAGAGAAGATGTTCTTTGATGATGCATTAAAATCAATGAATGAATACAGGAATGCGATACTAGCAAATCTGCTTTCTGAGAAAGAGCCTGTGATTGAGAGGAAAGATGAACCAAAAGAGTTAAAAAGCCATGAGGAGCACAAAGGCATCAAGCTGGTAAGAATAACAAATGCTGTGCCACAGTTTTTAGGGGATGATATGCATGTTTACGGCCCATTTGAAGAGGAGTATGTTGCGTCATTGCCTGAAATGGTGGCAGAGATACTGGTAAAAAAGAACAAGGCAGAATATTTGTAAACTACTCAGCGCTAAAGCGCTGAGCGTTAGCCATAAGCTCTGCCTCAGTTCCTTGTAAGGCTTTGGCTTCATCACTCCTGCTGTGTTGGCTGGTTTACATCAGCCAAAACACAGTTAGTCATGCTATTGTGTTTAGCAAGGTTATAGCTTGCGTTTAGGTCAGCATTCAAGGAAAAACCACAATGGTTGCAATGGAAAAAACCTTTGGAACGGGTACCAGGAAGTTCACACCTGGAACAGTCTTTGCTAGTATTGTAAGGTTTAACCTTGATAACTTTAACCCCATTCAACCTGGCCTTGTATTCAATGAATCCTTGCAATTGATTGAAGCTCCAGGTGTTGAGCCAGAAGTGCTAAGGAGGGCAGCAATTCATCTCAGCTTTAAAAATGCTGAGTTTCCTTGTTTCACAAAACTATGAAAATACCAAAAATTTTGAACAAATACTGCAAACATTGCAAGAAGCATACTGAGCATTCCATAGCGCTAGCCAAGAAAAGGGAAAGGTCAAGCATGAAAAAGTATGCATTGGCAAGGCTAGCGAAAAGGTCATCTGGCAAGGTGGGTTATGGCAACAAGGGAAGATACTCGAGAAAGCCTGCAAGCCAGTACAAGATGAGCGGAGCAAAATCATCAAAAAAGGTTGACTTGAGGTTCAAGTGCAAGATATGCAACAAGATAGCTGTACAAAGCAAGGGAGTAAGGATGAAGAAGCCTATTTTCGAGTAATATGAAAGAGATAAGAGAGCCAACAAGCAAGTTCGTAAAATTAAGGTGCCCTAAATGCAAGAACGAGCAGATAGTTTTTGGCAAGACTGCTACAAAAGTAAAATGCCTTGTATGCGAAAAAATAATAGCTGAGCCTACTGGGGGAAAAACCAGAATAAAGGCAAGAATCTTAGAGATATTAGGTTAAAATGTTCTACAAGAAGCAAGGTTTGCCTGAAGAAGATTCATTGATAGTGTGCACTGTAAAGAAGATACTGCCTAATTCTGTTTTCGTTGACCTAGATGAATATGGCAATGTAGAAGGTATGATACACATATCAGAGATATCCCCTGGAAGGATAAGGAACCTAAGGGATTTCGTAAAGGAAAACAAGAAGCTTGTATGCAAGGTGTTGAGGGTTGACAACATCAAGAACCATGTTGACCTGTCGTTGAGGAGGGTAAACCTTGCACAGAAAAAAGAGAAGGACATGGAATACAAGCAAGAATTAAAGGCTGAAAAGCTGCTTGAAAATTTCAGCAGGGAAATGAAAACAGACATGGACGAAATTTATGTGATAATTGCCAAGAAACTTCTGCAGAAATATGGAACATTGTACAATGCATTTTTGGACATAGCAAACAACAACAAGGACCTAAAAGAGCTTGGAATAGAAGAAGAATACAGAAAAACGCTTGTCAGCACAATCAGGGAAAAAATAAAGCCGCCAGAGGTTTCAATATCTGGAACGTTAACATTATCATCTACAAAGCCGAATGGAATAAGCATAATAAAAAATGCATTAAACAATGTTTATGGAATTGCGAATGTGAAAAAATACAATGTAAGCATAAAATACATAAGCGCCCCGAATTACAAGATTGATGTGACTGCAAAAGACTATAAAAGTGCAGAGAAGATTATAGGCGAGCTTACAAATGAGGCTATGTCGTCAATGAAAAAAGAGGGCGGGTTTTTTGAGTTCAAGAGGCAATAGCCATGAACATTCTAAAGTGCTTGAAATGCAATGAATACACTATGAAAGTGGTTTGCAAAACATGCGGATACAAGACAATTTCAACAAAACCACCAAGATATTCGCCAATAGACCCTTATGGGAAGTACAGGCTTATGCACAAGAAAGAGTCTTTTTTTGGGAAAAAACAACTTTTATAAAGCTAGTTTCTGTTATAGCCATATGGTTCTCTTCATCAAGCAACTGGAAAATGTAAAAATAAACAAGCCTGTTCTTATAGAGGGATTGCCTGGCATAGGTAATGTAGGCAAGATTGCTGCTGATTTCATAATAGACAGCATAAAAGCCAGGAAGATCTTTGAAATAAGGTCATATGGGTTTCCTAATGCTGTTTTCGTTAATGACAAGAACCTGATAGAGCTGCCTGCAATTGACATATACCATAAAAAAGTAAATGGGACTGACATTCTAATACTGGCAGGGGATATACAGCCGATTGATGAAGAATCCTGCTATGAGTTCTGCGACAAGGTGCTTGATTTCCTTGAGAAGAATAATGGCAAGGAGATAATAACCCTTGGAGGCATAGGGCTTCCAGAGATACCAGAAGAGCCAAAGGCATATTGCACTGCAACAAACAAGAAGATAATAGAGAGATACAAGTACAAGAACCTTTCAAACAACATTTATGGGGTTGTCGGGCCAATAATAGGAGTTACTGGCATATTGGCAGGGCTTGCTGGAAAAAGAAACATGGAGGCCATAGCATTGCTGGCAGAGACTTATGGGCACCCGAAT
>JAGVXQ010000012.1 GCA_018303705.1 Candidatus Woesearchaeota archaeon | reverse complement strand
AAATATAAAGCAAAGATTGTATTCTCTGGATCAAATAAGGACATCGAATGCAACAAAGACATAATAAGGCTAATGAAGAGCAAGGCATTGAACATGGCAGGCACCTCTTTGCAGGATTTCATTTCCCTGATTAACCATGCCAGATTAGTAATATCCGTAGATACAGGGGCAATGCATATTGCAGCAGCATTGAATAAGCCAGTAATATCATTGTTTGGCGCTGGCAACCCTAAAATCTGGAAGCCTTATTGCAAAAAATCTTTCGTAATATTCAAGGAAGGCCAAGCACATACATCATGCATGGAACATAGTTGCTACCTTAAGGGCAACAGGTACATGGAATGCATGAAATCAATAGCTATAGAAGATGTTTTGTATAGAGTCAAAGATGCCATAAAATGATCCCAAGAGAATTTGACACCTCAGTTAGCGTACCATTCCCATATATATGGTCTAGCCAGCTGAATCTTGTTAAGGATGGCATCATTGTAGCCAATATAAGATATACGGTTCCTTTGCTAAGAAAAGACCACTCTTCATTGCATTATCATGGTGGTAGACTCAAATATAGGTCGAATTTAAGAAATGCATTCTCAACATTAAGGGATTTCTATACTTTCTTTAAAGATATTCTTTTTGGAACAGAAAAATTTCAGGACACTGTAGAAGAATCAAATATTTACAATATTAAATTGTTGGATTACCACTTCAGGGATTGGATGAAGTCAAGGGGTTTCTCTGTAATTAGGTCATTAAGAATACCTTGCGCAGAAGAGAATAGTATATTATATCCTAACTGTAAGCCATATGCCTCAAACAAGATTCATAAATTTCTTGGCCTTGAGAAAATAATGATGAGCCTTGAACCAAATAAGGAACTTCAACATCAAAATTAGCCTACCCTAAAAGCCCATATATCTCAAGAAGGCAATAAAACCTATTCCTAAGCACATTAATCGTCTACTGCGATAGGAATTCTCATGACATTTATCGAATGCCTTGGCAGGACAATTTCAAAGCTTGGCCCGATAGCAATTGGCATGTAGCTTATCTTCAATTCATTGTCATAAAGGTTTTCAGAATATAGGGTATACAATACAGCATTGCTGCTAATGTCAATGTTTTTTAAATTAATAATTACCTTTGCATCTTCATCAATATCCTTGTTTATCATCCCTATCGAAAGTCCATTCTCGTCCATGGTAGATATCGCTGAAACATATGGCACATTCATAGACTTCGAAACTATGCCCATTGTGATTCCAGTATCATAGCCTACTTTATATGATGGGGACTCAACAGCAGTTTCTATCTGTTCCCCCCTGATGTTGTTAGAATAAAGCCTTGAGACATAAAAAGATGGATTGATCTTTATTTTTCCATCAGAAACATCCATATTTCCTATTTCAGTAAAAAGCAGCCAAAAATTAGCGCCATTTACTATGTCTTTTTCGTTTATGAAAACATTGTAATATTCTGCCATGTTCAATGCTTCCCTCAATTGGTTGTTTCTTGAGCACATTATTTTTCGGTCCTTAAGTATGCCTTTGCTTGAGCATTCATCAAATGAATATATTGTATTCCACTCGGTTACAAAAACAGGTTTTTCATGTAAAAACTCTTTTTCTTCTTCCAGTTTTTTTCCAACGCTCAAGGCGCCAGCCATTACCATGTTGGCAATCTTTTCATCATCCCTTAGGTCTATAGGTTCTTCATTTCCATTGTTAACAGCCCTTATTACAGGATGCAAAGCCAAGAACACATTGTTCTCAACGGATTCATGGCTGACTATCTCAAAGTCATGCATTCCTTTCTGTATATGGGAATTTATTTTGTAAAACTTAGGCTCTGGCTCGTTTTTAAACAATCCACTAAACTCATCAATCTTAATGATTCCTATCTTTTTGCTGTCGATAAGCACATCAAATCCAGGCACCTTGTCAAATTGCTTTTTGCCCTCAGCTAACATTTCAAACTCATAATTGCCACCATCTCTAAAATAATGTTTTGTTCTTAAAGAAACTCCAGCATTATTTATTGTTACGCCTCTCACATTCCCATCGGCCCCTGGCGAGTATGCATGCTTGCTCCAGAAATCAAACTTATTTCCTGCTATTAAGCTAACAGTATCATACCATTCTTTGCCAAGTTTGTTGCAGTCATCTATGGCCCCAATCTTTATACCAGGATCAACTGCCTTCATAGCATCAGAGAACTTCACTAAATTCTTCGCATAATCCTCAGCAACATTTTTAATCAATGGGTTGCCTTTTTTCATGCCGCAGTTTAATTCATTCCCTATTTCATAGTATTTTACATTCTTTCCTTGAAGGTATTTGACTAATTCAGCAGCAATATCAGGGCCAAGTGCATAGTTTACAGTATAAACAATCTCAGCGCCGATATTATTTGCAGCATTGACATGCTCATCCAAACCAGCAACAACTATCTGTTTTATGCCGCTGGCAGAAGTTTCAGGCCTTTTTGAAAAATCTCCAGCATACTTTCTCCAGTTATCATGATTTGATTGCAGGCCACCAGGAATCCTTATTATTGATGGATTCATTTCATTTGCAATGTTAAAATATGCATAGAATTTTTTGATTTGTTCATTGTAAAATAATTGTTTGTCTCCAACTGGAAAGCTAGGTATATTTAGCTTAGAATTTTCTATCCATGCATTGTTGCCATAAATAAGGGGATTTATTTTCCCCAGATTTTTTGACGCATCTATAGCTATTTTTGCTTTGATAACATCTTTTGATGGCACATATTCATTATTTATTGTAACTATTTCAGCATTTTTATCAACAACAGGTTTATTTGCCAATTCTTCATATTTCTCATTCAGTTCGGTGCCCTTATTTGCGCAGCCAACAAGAAAGAAAATCACAAAAAAAAGCATGATAATTAATCTTTTTTCCATGCATTTATACTGCATCCATTACTTATAACATTTACCTGTTTCACTCTCTTTTCTGTACAACCAAATCATCAAATATCTCATCATGCACATACCTTTTCAATTTTCTCTTATCATATATACTGTTACGTTTATCCTTAAGCAGGTCTTCCTCTCTTTGTTTAAGTCTGTTAAGTACACTATTATAAGCACATGCCTCAAAATCATAAAATAACCTTAATGAAACATATTCAACACCAAACAGAGTTACAATAGGGGCAATTTCGAGCATCCTGATAATCTTATGATCTAATAGTTCTGGTTTACCATTCACAGTATAACATTTTTCTATATTCTCCAAAAACACATTTCTTCTTACAATACGATTAATTCCTAAAGCGATACTCAATAATTCTCTAAGCTTGCCACAATGCTTTTTGTCAATTTCATCTCTCCCGTGCCTGTTTACACTCGTTCCCATCAGGCGCCTTTCAAAGAAAGGATATCTATCTGAAAATCTTTCAATAGTTTCTCTATCTAATGGTATGTGCCCTGTTTCAATGAAATAAAGTATATTTGAAAGATTACCCATGGCCTATAACTCACTTGCCATATTTTTATAAACATTTCTCTATTGTATTACCTATATGAAAATGAAAATTGCCCATATCAGCATGTTTTACTACCCTACCTTTGGCGGCGTAGAACAAGTTATGCAAGAGCTTGCTGAACGGCAGGTCAGAGATGGGCATGAAGTCCATATCTTCTGCTGCGACTCTGACAAGAACACAAGAATAAAAATTAAGCATGAAATCCATAATGGTGTGCATATACATCGTTCTCGCTATTGGCTTAGGCTTAGCATGTCTACATTTATCTGGCCAGGCTTGCTGTCGCAATTGCCAAAATATGGCTTTGATGTGATTCATACTCATGTTTCAGGGCACCTATACGTGCTTTTTGCAGGGATTGTTTCAAGAATAAAAGGAATAAGGCATATACATACCACACACTGCCCTTGGACAGACAAATACAGGCCCTTAATACTCAAGCCATTTATTTTTCTTAACAACATAATATTCAATAGATTGTCTTTTGCAATGATTGACAAGGTAATAGCAATAACACCGTGGGAGATACCAACTCTAGAAAAATGGGTGAAAAATGATAAGATACAAGTTATACCAAACGGCATGGATAAAATATTCTTTAAGAAAATAAAAAATAACAGCTTTAAGAAAAAACTTGGAATAAGTGGAAGATTGGTTCTTTTTTTTGGCAGGTTAAATGTAACAAAGGGTCCAGATAAGTTCGTCATGGCTGCAAAGGAGATATTGAAGGAAAGAAAAAATATAACATTCTTAATCCGCGGCCCTGATGAAGGAATGAAAGCCAATATAAAGGAATTCATAGGAAAAGAAAAGAGAATAATATTACTTGATGGAACACGAGACAAAAATGATATAGTTTCAATGTACCAGGCATCTAATGTCTATGTTTTGCCAAGTTATCGCGAAGGCTTGCCATTGACTATTTTTGAGGCCTTTGCATCTGGACTTCCAGTAGTCGCATCTCCTGTAAATGGAATTCCTTATGAAATGAAGGACGGCATCAATGGCTTCTTTGTTGATTACGGCGACATAAAGAATTTAAAGGATAAGATACTATTAATGCTAAGCGATAAGAAGTTAGCCACCAAGATTTCAAAGAGCAACATCAAGCTTGCAAAGAAGTATGACTGGGATCTGATTTACAAAAGATATATGCAGATATACAATGAAACAATTGCAAATAATATACGATGAAAAAAAGTGCGTGGCAGCAGGTTTATGTGAGTCAATAGACCCAGAGCACTTTGTAATCAATGCTGAAAAGGCAGAGCTTATAGGCAGCAGAAAAAATAAGAAAGGCATTTTTACTCTTAATATAGACCCGGTAGGTGAAAGGCAAAGAAAAATGATAATTGAAGCAGCAATGTCCTGCCCAGTAAACGCAATATCAGTAAAAGACCTTGCAACTAACAGGTTTATTGTCTTATCAGAAATCAAGCAAGCCAGCAGCAGGGAATTAACAGCAACGTATAATGAATCAAAGGAATGGAAGCTAGACCCAAAAGGATATTTTTTAATAAGAATAGACCAGAAAAACAAGTTAATAGAAGCAGGTCATTGCATGGAAAGAAATATAGTAGATGCGAAGATAACAGGAAAAAATGCAACAAATATCTTTAACACAATAATCAGAGAAGGCTTAATAAGTAGTCAGCAGCATGCAGCATACCTTGGCAAGGAGCTTTACAAGGCAGAGATTGCAATAAATTACAATTTGAATTATGTGCAAGATAAAGAACTAAGATTTAAAAAATAAACAAAAACTTTTTAATAATATCCTTCTGAAATAGCATATGAAAATAACATTGATATCGACATCAACATTTCCTGCAGATCAGGGATTAAGGACATTGTCTGCATGCCTTAAAAGAGCAGGATATAACACCAAAATGATGTTTTTGCCTTATTCAGAAGACTATTCTCATGTTTACCCTGAAGAAGTTTTAGAACAGGTGAAACAGGCTTCAAAAGACTCAGGTTTAATCGGCTTGAATGCAATGGCATCAACAAGCAGCAGGGCGGTTCAGCTGATTGCTATGTTTAAAACGATGAATATTCCTGTGATCTGGGGAGGGCCCCACCCAACATTTTTTCCAAAAGAATGCTTTAAGCAATGTGACATCATCTGCATAGGCGAGGCAGAAGAGGTATTCATAGAACTTGCAGGCAAGATTGAAAAAAAACAAGACATAACAAGCATAAGAAACCTTTGGGTAAGGAATGATGGCAAGGAATACAAAAATGATGTTAGGCCAGCACCAATAGACTTGGATGTTTTGGCTCATCCAGATTATGATATAGAAGACCACTTGATTCTAGAAAATGATAAACTGATGCCTTTCGAAGAGCGCCATATAGGAGGCATGATATTCTTTCAAACACAGCGCGGCTGTCCATTGGCATGTTCCTATTGCACCAACCACATAATGCATGAGTTATACAAGGGCAAGAGTCCAATACTAAGGACACATTCAGTGGATTATGTTATAGAAGAATTATCAAGGCTAAAAAACAAGTTCAAGAGCATACAAGTTTTTGACATACGCGATGAAACATTTTTAGTCAGGCCTTTGCCTTGGATAAGGGAATTTTCAGAAAAATACAAGAATCATGTCAATATAAGATTTAAATGCCTTGCAGAGCCAGCTTCTTTGAGCGCAGAAGGGATAAGTGAGGAAAAAATAAGGCTCCTGGTTGATGCAGGTCTTACAGACATAATAGTGGGCATACAGTCAGGTTCTGATAACATCAATTTTAATGTGTACAAGCGTTACATCAAGGCAGAGCAGGTAATAAAATGCGCAGAGGTCTTAAACAAGTTCAATGGTAAGCTTGCCGTGATGTATGATGTAATGACATGCAATCCATATGAGGGAAAGGAAGATGTTCTTGCAACAATAAACCTCATAAGAAAGCTGCCTAAGTCATTTTACCTTTCAGTCAATAACCTCATATTCTTCGAAGGCACCCCCCTCTATGAAAGGGCATTGAGAGATGGCATAATAAAGGATGGAAAGGATTCAGCATCAGACCTTAATTACTGGGATCGCTGGAAGCACATAAAGCTGAAAAAAAAGAATGCATACCTGAACTTAATTCTTAACATGATGCGCGGCAAAGTAACTAAAACGAGATATGGCTCGATTCCTGCCAAATTGCTTGATAAGCTTGTTTCAGGGAAATCAATTGATTTCAATTACAAACACATGTTTTTCACGAGTCTAGCAGGAAATTTTGTGCAGGCAGCAGATTTTACACGTGAAAATATAGCAAAGCCAATTTACAGGTCAATGCCTGTTTCATTTAAGTTATGGTATGACAAGGTTAGGTACAAAGCATGAGAAACATATTGATCATGAAAGTAGGTGCATTAGGTGATATAGTCAGGACAACCCCAATATTGCGTAAATTTAAGGACGATGATGTAACATGGCTCACATCAGAAAAAGGCATTCCATTGCTGAAGGGCAATCCTTACATCAGAAGAACGCTTTCATTGGATCATTCGATTCACAACATTCATGACAGGGCCTATGATTTGGTTCTGAACATGGATGAAGACCAAGTTTGCTGTTTGCTATCATCCAAATTGTTGAATGAAGGCCAAGCAAAGTCTTTCTATGGCTATTTCATGGAAAAAAGTTCTATAAGTTATATAGGAAACGACCTTGCATGGTTTGACATTGGCTTGAGCAGCAGGTTTAGGCAAGAAAAATCACAAGATCCAAGATGGCATAACAAAGCAGATGAATTGAAATGGCATAACAGAAGAACATACGAGGACCATCTTTTTTCCATATTAGGTTATAAATTCAATGGTGAAGAGCCTATTTTATATTGCCAAGGAAGAACCACACCAAACATGGTTGGATTGCAGAATCCATCCGATCGTGATACCAAATGGCCAATGAAGAGATGGAACAATTACGAAGAATTAAAAGAAAGGATTGAATATGCAGGGTATAGCACAAGAATTCTTGGTATTAGGCCAAATCTCGAAGACCATATAAAAGATATAGCTGAATGTAGTTTTGTCATATGCGAAGACAGCCTGCCAATGCAGATTGCAATAGCATTGAAGAAGCCAACAATAGCATTGTTCATTTGCACTTCTCCACAGGAGATATATGGCTATGGCAGGTTAGCAAAAGTAGTTTCACCTAGATTAAAGAAATATTTCTATAGGAGGGATTTTGACCCTGAAGCAGCAAGCACGATAAGCACTAAAAGGGTATGGGAAGAATTTGAAAATGTTGTCAATAGTAATATCTGCATATAAGGAGCCAGGCATAAGCAAGGCAATAGAATCCATATTAAGCCAAAAGATCAATGAAAGCTATGAGCTAATCATCATTGCGCCTGACAAAGAAACTGAAAAAATAGTAAAATCCTTCCAAAAACAAAACAAGAGCATAATTTACTTTAAGGACCAGGGCAAGGGAAAGGTTAATGGCCTTAATGAAGTGTTTCCAGCTTGCAAGGGCCGTGTAATAATATTGACTGATGGCGACGTATACCTTGGAGAAAATTCAATAAACAGCATAATTAATGCATTCAAGGACAAAAGCATTGGATGCATATCTGGCAGGCCTGTTACCCTAAACCAAAGAACAACTATGCTCGGCTATTGGTCTCACTTGCTTTATGATGCAGCCCACAAGGTAAGATATGGTTTAAGCAGCAATGGAAAATTTCTAGAGGCATCAGGTTATCTTTTTGCATTTCTCAACGATGGGACAATAAAAACTCTTCCACCAGATGTTGCAGAAGATTCAATAACCCCTTATTATTTCTACAAAAAAGGCTACTCAATAGGCTACGTTCCTGAAGCCAAAGTCTATGTTAAGAACCCTACTAATACAAAAGATTTCATAAAGCAAAGGAAAAGAACAAATGCATCACATAGCAAGCTAAGCTACTATGCTTCTGATATGCCTCGTGTCAAGACGTTCTGGAACGAAATAAGAATAGGCACATTTTTTGCACTAGGTTATCCAATGACATTCAAGGAATTTGTCTGGACATTGGCATTGTTTTTTATAAGGCTATATGCATGGCTTTCTATGTTTTTGGACAGCATAACGCCCAAAAAAACAGTGTACCGCGATGACTGGGAAAGGATAGAATCAACGAAATGAGCCCATAAACAGATGTGGCATAAACATTTCGGATAATTAAAAACAATCATCTTTAAAAAACATAATACCTTAAATCTATTAAAAATGGGCAAAGAATATGGTAAAACAGCAATTATAATATTTTTAATAATTCTAGCTCTAGGCATTTACATCAGATTTAGCAATTTTGCAGAGGAAAGCTACTGGAATGATGACATGACAACCATTCCAACAGCCCTGTTATGGTTTTACCCACATTCTTATTATCCTGGTTTGGCAGGCCAGGGCGAGCCAGCACTAGGCAATTATCTCATAGGCTTTGGCTGCACGCTCTCCAACGAGGATTTCTCTAAAGTCACGCAGATACAGCCAATGTTCTACCCTGGAAGGCCTGCTTTAATAGGCAAGGAAATGGTTAAGGCTGAGTCATATTGCCACATGCCCATGTATATTTTCGGCATTTTATTTTTAATTGTTATATCAATTCTTGCATTAATGATGTTGGACAAATATTCTGCATTGTATGCCATATCTTTTTATGCATTTTCATCATTTACTCTGCAATTATCACGTTGGATACACGTAGATATGATAGCCTATTTCTTTGCATCACTTGGCCTGATATTTCTATGGAAATTTTACTCAAAAGAGCTTGGTTCGGGGCACGGAAACATTTTTTTGGTGCTGTCATCATTTTTTTTCAGCTTAGCACTTTCAACAAAACTGCCTGCAGGCATATTTGTCATATTCTTTGCTTTTATAGTGCTGAAGAAGTACAAAATTCAATCATTAAGCCTGCTGAAAATTATATTGAAAAAGCTAAATCTTAAGATCAGCGAAAAAATACCTTACGATGAGAAGCCAAATATTCTGTTAAAAGCAGTGTTCTATTCAATAATAAGCTATATTATAGCTATATTAATATCATTCGAATTTAGCTTAAAAAACCTGTTTCTAGTAATACAAAAATATGGCAGTATAAACCCAGAACACAGTTTTATTTCAATTAATAGGCAATTATTCTTGGACATATATGACTTTATGATAACGCTTAATTCAATAGATACCTTAATATTTATCTTTTCTCTGTATATAATAATAAGGCTTATCTTTGCAAAAAGGGATAAAAATGAAGAATTTTTGTTATATCTGTTTGGGTTGTTCACAATAACACTGCTGCTGTTTCCAGCGATGAACTATACAAGGGTGCTTTATTTTTTCAGCCCAGCAATAATATTTATAATGGCACTTGCTTTTTCAGAAAAGCAATATTCTATATTTACCCTATTAAGAATCAATAACAGGAAAATCATTTTTATGGTTTTTATTTTAGTATACATAACATTCTCATTTTACACCTCATTTTCATCATCCCCCCAATTCAACCCAAAAAACCAATTGCTGTGCTTGTTTGATGGTCCAGAATGCACGATTGAGAAATTAAAAAATTTCAATAACCCATATGGCATGGCTTCAAAACAGATCTCAAGCCAGCTTTCAAGCATTATGCAGGAGAATGAAACATTTCTAAGCAGTTCAGAGATGTTTTATTATTACATCAGGCAGGAAGACTCTTATGAGCTCTACACATTTATAAATAATGTGAGGAATCAGATAGGCCGTCGTCCGAACCTAGACGAATTTATAAAATACTTCAAGCCCAAAAACAGGGAATTAAGGTATATAGTTGTTAATCCTCGCATAAAGGACGCAGATTTTCCAGAATTTGAGCAGTATAAAGCAAATTATATACCAAATTATGTGGTAATTGCCTATAAACAGGATGCAGCTTACATATATGACATAAAGAATTTAAAACAAAGATGAAAGACAAAATTTCAATTATAATACCAACAAGAAACGAGGAAAGAACTATAGGTACCATAATAAAGCAAACTTCTAAATATTCAAGTGACATTATAGTGGTTGATGGGCATTCAAAAGACAGCACGAGGGACATAGCACAGTCATTGAAAGCACGCGTAATACTGGACAATAGCAAGGGCAAAGGTGCAGCACTAAGAATTGCCGTTCAAAATACAACAAGAGAGATAGTTCTGTTTATGGATGCTGATGGTTCTCACGAAACAAGCGATATCCCAAGGCTAATAAAGCCAATTTTAGAGGATAAAGCCGATCTTGTTGTTGCTTCAAGAATGCTTGGAGGCTCTGACGTGCAATAAAAAGGGATGTTTTCAATAATCTTGGTCTGAAAGCAAATGACTTTGATATTGAAGAGGAGATTGTATTAAAGGCCCTAAAGAAAAAGTATCGTGTTATAGAAGTGCCAAGCCATGAATATGAAAGAAAATTCGGCAAATCTCAATTATCACTGCTTAAGATAGGCTACAAGTTCATTTACAGGCTAATAATTAATATGTTTTGAAGCCAATTTACAGTGTGCTCCCATAGGACATATGTCCCTTGGCTACACAAAAACTTGTATACCACAGTAAAACATTTAAGAAATAAAAAACCTTTTAAAACCTACTGCTCAAACAATCACATGAAAGTTCTTGTTTTGAATCCACCTACAGCCAACAGAAAATATACGCGAGAAGGCCGATGCCAGTCAGAAGCAGACACATGGCTTGTTAATTTTCCTCCTTCAACATTGGCTTGTATAGCTGGTCAGGTCAGGGTAAAGCACGAAACAAAATTAATAGACTGCATAGGTTCCAACATAAGCTTTGATTCCTGCATTAGGATGGTCCAGGATTTTAAGCCAGAATATACTGTAATAAACACATCAACTCCAACAATAGAAAACGATATCTCAATAGCAGAAGAAATTAAAAAAACAACAGGCTCAAAGATAATAATATATGGCGAGCATGCAACAGCCAACCATGAAAATGTCTTAAAGAATGATGCAATAGATTACTGCATAAGGGGCGAGCCAGAAACACCAATAATGCATATCTTAGAAGGCAATGTAAAAAACCCTGGCATCGCATTTAATGGCTTTGATGGTGGCATCTGGCAGGAGCCAAACCTTGATTACCTTGATATTCCAGCATATGACTTAATGCCTCCTTATTATTACCCTTTATCAGGAAATCAATGGATGTTTGTGCGATCAGGCCGTGGTTGTCCTTTCAATTGCATTTACTGCATAGTTCCATTAATGTCAGGAAGGAAAACAAGGTATCACAGCCCAGAATATATGATAAAACAGTTTGAATTCCTTAAGAAATTAAACATAAAGCACTGGATGCTATGGGACGAACTAGCAACATTTGACAAGCAGCGAATGCTAAATCTATGCAATTTAATAAAATCAGGTGATTTCAAGGATTGCATTTGGTTCTGCACAAACCGTGTTGATGTCTTTGATGAAGATCTCGCCAAGTCAATGTCAGAAGCTGGCTGTAGGATGATGGCATTTGGCCTGGAATCAGGCAGCAACGAAGTCTTAAAGCATATAGGCAAGAGAATAACAACAGACAAATCAGAAGAAGCTATAAGATTGTGCAAGAAATATGGAATAAGGACAGTAGCACATTTTATTTTAGGCCTGCCAGGCTCTAACAAGGAGAGTGATATGGAAACATTGGATTTTGCCAAGAGAATAAATCCTGATTTTGTCCAGTTCTACATAGCAACCCCATTTCCAGGCTCGCAGTTATACACTTTAGCAAAAGAAAACAACTGGCTTACAACAGAAGACTGGGCAAAGGTTGAGCAAGGAGATGTAACAATATCATATCCAGATTATTCTGCAGGGCAGATACATGAAATGAGAAGAAAGGCATACAAAGAGTTTTATTTCAGGCCAAGAACCATAATAAATGGGCTAACAGCAATATCACCAAAAGCATGGTTAAAATTCCCAACCTATGCAAAGACCTTCTTGAACTGGATGAAGCGATAATTATAAAAGCATTTCCAAATGAATAATAAGATGGAAGATATTACAAAGATCATATATGACTTAAGGCAGGTCAATGGCCTTGCAAACTTTAATCTTCTCAGTGACAAAGATAGGTTCAGCATAATTGCACTTGAAGATAGCAGGAATATTGGTGTTTTGGAATCTGTAAAAAGGCAGCACACATTGCTGCTGACACACAATTCATCATTCAGGAATCCAGTATGCCCTATTGTAACCAATGGTATGTTCCCACCAATACCCTTTCCAGAGGTAAATGCAAAATCAGTGGTGTCATCATCTCCAGGAATAAAAGTCCACAACTATCTTGTTAATAAGTTTAAGATGAATTTAAGCCACGAAGATGCAACATTGCTGGTCGGCTTTGACCTGTAAAACATGGAAGATGTTAACAAGGCAAAAAAAGAGGATTTTTTCGATAAATACAACACTTACATATTTATAGGGATATTCATTCTCGCCTTCTATTTGAGGTTAAGATACTATAACATAAACACAGCAATATGGTATGATGAAGGCTCTTACCTGAACTTGGCTAAGAGATGGGGCCTAAACCTTTCTTACCTTAATGATGACTATTATTTTCGAAGGACTTTTTTTCTTCCAGTGTTTTTTGCTTTTTTATACAAGATTTCAGGAAACACAGAATCATTGTTAAGAATCT
>JAGVXQ010000011.1 GCA_018303705.1 Candidatus Woesearchaeota archaeon | reverse complement strand
AAATTGGACTCCGGTGGTATAATATTATTTTTTTGTTTCTTTACATTGTGTATGTTTATTAGGCACCCATGGGCTTTTAATGCACCATTATTCCAGTTTTCAAGAAGCGTCCTATATGGTGCAATTACTAATGTCTTTGGCGTTTTGCCTTGTTTCTGCAGGTGTTTTATTACCTCTATAGGGACTATAGTTTTCCCTGCTCCTGTGCCGTATGCAAGAACAAATCTTCTAAGGCCATTTTCAACAGCATTAAAAATAGGAACAAGCTGGTGGTTACCCAATAAGAATCTATTGCCATTTTGTCTATGGCTATCTGCAAACATTCCAAATTTTTCAAGCTTGTCTAACAAATGCTCAATTCCCATTTATAACCTCATTATATAGTTTACTTAATTCGACTTTAAGTTCACTAATCTTTTTATCAGTTTCATTAATTGGTGCCCTAACCAGCTCTTCATCAAGATAACGGCCCATTATATTAAGCAAGACTTCATTTTCGTCACTAAACAAGGCTTTGTATTCTTTTACAAATTCTATAGCTTCCCTATGGCTAACCCTTGAAATTTTTATAAAACCCAGATTCAATATGTAAATCCTAATATGTTTTTTGCTTATTGATTTCCTTGTTTCTTCATCTAGCTTACTGTATAATAGATCCGAGAGTTTGTATGCAAATCTTTTATTTTGTTCCTCGGTTAAAAATAGTGAAACAGCCTTGTAATCCTGTATCATCTTGGAATTTAAAACACATTTTTCCGATAGATCTAATTGGTCTTGTGGCATATCGCCTATGTTACAAGGATTATTGTGAAATAATGCGCCAATTCTATTTTTTTCTTTTTCATCAAGGGCTTCAAAAACAATCTCCTCTATTGGCTTGCCTTCCTTTCTTGCACATTCTTTTAGTTTACTGCTTAAAGATCCATCATTTTCCTCAAGAAAAGTAGAAAAACCAGAACCTGATTCTTTTTGTTTGGTTCTAATTGTTCTATATAAATAAAACTCTTTATACGATTCTATAACTTTTCTTATTTCATCCTTAAATAGGTCTTCCATATTCATGCAAGTGTATAAACTATATAGTAATAATAATATTTATAAAGCTACCCTTCCAATACTACATATTGCCTATTTCCTCTACAAATCTAGTCAATCCAGAATTTTTAAGGTACTCTGTGGCCTGCTCGTAAGTAATTGTTATCGTCTTGTAGATTAATATAAAATAAAAAAGAAAATAGGGAGGGTTCCCTTGGCTTTAGTACTTTGGATAATAGTAATAGCTTTGGCCTTCGCCAGCGCCTGGCTCGTCGCCATTCTTTCTTGAGAAGGCAATAACCAAGCCAACTATTATCAAAACTACAACCAATACAACCAATCCTATCAATACTGCCTGCTTAACGTCTCCGCTGAACAAGCTATCTGTTGAGACAACAGATTTCTTTGATACATCTGCTGACAAGCTTAGCTCCTGGAGCACTTCATTTCCTGACTTAACACGAACAGTGAATGAATGCTTTCCTTCGGATGCATCAGGCTTTGCTTTCAGGTATACTGCAAACTCGCCTGTCTTGTCTGGCTGAACTGTAACAAAGCTTGGCTCAACCCTTGAATCAGCAAACAATTGCTCGCCTGCCACTTCAACAGAGTAAAGCACTTGCTCTGAACCTAGGTTGGCTAGCATTACCTTGTAACCAACTTCTGAATCCTGAACAACTGTCTTCGATGTTGAGTCCACGCTCACAACTGTTTCAGCCTTTTTTGCTGGCTCAGCTGGCTCTTTTGTTGAATCAACGCCATTTACGGAAACTATTTCTTTCTTAGTTACAACGCTATGGCCCCTGTTGTATTCTACCTTAACAAGCAATTCATAGCTGCCTGTCTTGGCATCTTCAGGGATTCTCAGCAATATCTCATTGCTTGACATTGAATCCTCTTCGTCTTCGTTGTCTTCGTCATTGTCAGAGTCTTCATCAGCAGCAAGCTCGTCTATGTAATCTCTTGCTGATATGCCTAGCTCAGGTATGCTTACTGTAACCTTAATGTCCTCTTCCTTTTTTGCACCAAGGTTTTCAGCCCTTACAGTAACGAATAATGGTCTGCCTGCATCAATTCTTGTGTCAGGCTTTATTATAACGTCCTGTATCTCTACGTCATGCCTTGCTTCCTTTATCCTTAGGATGTAGTTATTTTCTATTTCATCATCATCGTCGTATACCTTTACTCTCAAGGTATAGTCATCACTTGCTTCCAGGTCTTCTGGTATTGACAGGCTTAGAACTTTTCTGTAGCTAACGCCTGGCTCAACTTCGAATATCTCTGAAACAGCCTCGACATCATCATACTCGTAACCGCCAATGTAAACCTTTACCTTTACATTGTCAGATGAGCCGTTGCCTTTCAAGTAGACTTCTACTGTGGAATCCTGGCCCCTTTCAACAAATATCGAATCTCCACTCTGGACAGCAACCATGTCATCGACTTCGACATGATCTATGGCGAAGTTTGTGGTAGCTGAAACTGCACTAATTCCGAATAGCATTGTTGCAAACAACAGGAATGCTAAACCCAATTTACTTTTCATTTTTTTTAACCCTCCCTAAATTCTTTTTAGATCATTATGGATTTTGTAGTCCCTAATTTGTCGTTATTGTTTGGTTATAACCTATATATAAACTTTATGGTAGTAAATTATAACCTTATTCTTTGGCCTCGAAGCTCAAGTATTTCGTGATTTTGGTGTTTTTTGCTGTGGCTGTAACCTTTATGGCATGATTGCCTGCTGGAATGGTGTCTGGGAGCTTTAATGGGATTAACTGCCATTTTCCATCACCTTTTGATATGCTAATGCTTGACTTTGCTGCAGGGTTGTAGTAACCGTCTATTGATGCTTCCATAGTTACTTTTTCCTTTACGTTTCCAAGGTTAATGACCTTGACATAAACATCTATATTAGAGCCTTGGTGTATTTGATCGCTGTCATCTATGTACAAGCTGCTTATTGCTATTTTATGGTTTTTGCATTCATTTACCTTAATGCTTTCTGATAGTGAAGCAAGCTCGTTGTTGCTGCTGTCTAATGCAGATACTTTCAAGGTATAAGTGCCTTTTTTATTGTAAACATACTTTTCTTTTTCAGTGCCGGTTTTTACTGAACCATCCCCAAAGTCCCATTTTATGCTGGAAACTTCTTCATCATCAATGACCCTTAGATTAAAGCTTGTTGTGTGGTCCTCACATGCAGAGTTTTTTTCAAGTGTTAATGTTGGCTTTGGCCCATCCACCTCAAGAACGTTAACCCTAAACGTATCTGTTTCTGTTGTAGTGCCATCAGATACTGATACTGTTATATCGCTTTCCCCTATCTTGTCTGGCTGAGTTGTGCAATCTATGAACCTGTTTGAGTCAAGAACACAGCTTACTGTGCCTTGATTTGTCTGCGAAACTATTGCATATGTTAGCTGTTCTGGTGTGTTGTCAGAGTCATGAGTGTAAGCAAACAAATCCACTAGATTGTTGTTCAATCCAGAGTTTTGGTTTACATTTTTGTCAAGTATATTCAATGATGGCTCGCATTCACCAAAGTTTGTGTTGCTTAGGTAAAATGTATCTTTCCTGTATACACCTACTGTGTCTGTTCCATCATTGTTCCAGTCACCTATTACAGGAACGTCGCTGAACATGCCGAAGTTTGTTATCAATGAAACCTGTGGGTTTGGTGTGTTTGAGTTTGTTATAAAGAATCTTGAAGATCCCTTAAATAATGGGCCGTTGCTTACTCTGTATACACCTACTGTGTCTGTTCCATCATTGTTCCAGTCGCCTATTACAGGAACGTCGCCTTCAAACCCAAATGTTACAATTATGTCTGCATTTCCTGGTGTATTTGAGTTTCTTAATCTAAACGTGCTTGTATCCTTTCTGTAAACACCTATTGTGTCTGTTCCATCATTGTTCCAGTCGCCTATTACAGGAACATCTCCTAAAATGCCGAATGTTGATGTTATGTCTGCATTAGGATTTTCATTGGAATTGCTCAGGTAAAATGTGCTTGTTGATGGCCTGTAAACACCAATGGTGTCTATACTGTCGTTGTTCCAGTCGCCTATTACAGGAACATCTCCTAAAATGCCGAATGTTGATATTATGTCTGCGTTTCCTGGAGTGTTTGAATTCTTTAATCTAAACGTGCTTGTATCCTTTCTGTAAAAGCCTATTGTATCAAGACCATCATTGTTCCAGTCACCTATTACAGGAACATCTCCTGGAACACCGAATGTTATAATCAAATCTGCGTTTCCTGGAGTGTTTGAATTTCTTAGCCAGAATGTGCTTGTTGATGGCCTGTATATACCTATTGTATCAAAGCCATCATTGTTTAAATCTCCAACAACAGGCATATCTCCATTAACTCCAAAGGTTACAATTGTTGTTGCATTAGGATTGCTATCATTCGAATTTGTCAGGTAAAATGTACTGAATCTTGGCCTGTATACACCAACTGTATCTGTTCCATCATTGTTCCAGTCGCCTATTACAGGAACATCTCCATCAACACCGAAAGTTGATGTTATATCTGCGTTTCCTGCTGAATTTGAATTTCTTAACCAGAATGTGCTTGTTGATGGCCTGTATATGCCTATTGTATCAAGACCATCATTGTTCCAGTCACCTACAACAGAAACATCTCCTGGAACACCGAATGTTACTATTAAATCTACATTAGGATTTTCATTGGAATTGCTCAGGTAAAATGTGCTTGTTGATGGCCTGTAAACTCCTATAGTGTCTATACTGTCATTATTCCAGTCTCCTACAACAGGAACATCGCCGTTAATGCCGAAAGTTGCAACTATGCTGGCATCAGGATTGCTATCATTTGAATTGCTCAAGTAAAATGTACTGAATCTTGGCCTGTATATACCAACT
This sequence comes from Candidatus Woesearchaeota archaeon, assembly GCA_018303705.1. Classification (GTDB taxonomy): domain Archaea; phylum Nanobdellota; class Nanobdellia; order SCGC-AAA011-G17; family JACPNG01; genus JAGVXQ01. The sequence goes on along the minus strand of JAGVXQ010000011.1, from coordinate 6,058 downwards.
GTATCTGTTCCATCGTTGTTCCAATCTCCAAGAAGAGAAACATCTCCTGCATTTCCAAATTGCGTTGTAATATCTGGCTTAGTTGTACATCCACAATTTAGGCCTTCATCTATTGAACCATCATTATTATCATCAACCCCATTGCAAACTTCTGTTTGATCATCAGCATAAGAAGTCTGAACAAGGAAAAATTGCATCAATAAAAACACTGCAAAAACAAGATTGATTTTCGGCGTTATTCTCATATTTTATTACCCCCAGTAAATGGTTATTTATAATTAACACTGACAAGTGAAAATGTTACATATTTAAAGATTTCTGTTGTATAATTGTAGTTATTTATTGGTGGTTAAAAAATTGAAATATTTTAAAGATATGTGCATTTGAGTTTTAGATGGATTACCAAATAAGTAGAGCAACTATAGGTTATAGAAATGCCAGAGATGGTCAAGATACTATAGGCATGCATTCTAGTGAAGTACATCTAAGATATCTTGCAAAAGTTGCAGTCAGCAAAGGTAACTTATATGCTGCATCTATTGTTTACAAAGAGCTTAATGACAAAGATAATATTAAACGTCTTTTATATGATGCATTTATTGTTTATAAAGAGCTTAATGACAAAGATAAGATTAAACGTCTTGAGATGCTAAACCCAAATATAAGAATAATTGAAGCTCCTAATGATTGTCATTTTCACACAAAAACCAAATTAAGGTATATCAACCCAAAGTTCTTGGATTTACATGGCTATGCAAGAAGGGTCAGCGAAGTTTACCTTGAGTTTATAGAGAGATTAAAAGAACATAAAGAAAAGATAGAAAGAGGCAATTTTACAAGGGTTGTTTCATGGTAAAGTAAAATGGGAACGCCAGGATTTGAACCTGGATCCGATGGTAACTCCAAAAACACTGGAGCCAACTATACTGCCGGGTTATACTACGTTCCCTCGTTTTTTTGAGCTGTTTGATTATTTATAAAGACTTCTAAATCTGGTAAAAAACAATGAAACGCAAGGTTTATTACCCAATAATTTTACCTTTTTGAACGATGAATCCAACTGAAAAATATTTTATATAATGCGTCAGTAGTTTAGTGGTTAGATTCTTTTTAAGGAGACCAAAATTCTGGCCTTCCAAGTCAGAAACCGGGGTTCGAATCCCCGCTGACGCATTTTACATTCAATGAAATAACATTTGCAATTCTTGGACATCACATTAAGATTTATGGCTAGAAAGTGTTAAATATCGATTTTGTTTGTTAATATTATGGCAAAAACTATAATGGCCTTTGTAAGCCACAATGATGATGAGATCATAGGAATTGGTGGAACTTTATTGAAATACGTGAAAGAAGGCAAAGAAATCATAGTTGTCATATTTTCATACGGCGAGAAGTCACACCCCCACCTAAAAGAAGAGATAGTCAGCAGCACAAGGCAAAAAGAAGCAGAAGACATAGACAAGATTTTTGAGAGGGAATGCATATTCTTGGGGTTGGAGGAGGGCAAAATAAGGGAAGAGGCAAACAAGAACAATGCAAGAGGCAGAATAAAAACACTTGTAAGGAAGTACAAGCCAGAAATAATATTCACGCATTCTGAATCAGACCCGCATCCCGACCACAAGGCAGTAAATTATGTTGTGATGAATGCCCTAAAAAAGACAGGGTATAATAAAAGCATATACACATTTGAAGTGTGGAACATACTAAACGAGAACAAGCCTGCAATATATGTAGACATATCTGACACTTTTGAGCTGAAAAAAAGACTCATGAAAAAGTTCAAAAGCCAAAAGGTATTCATATACCCTTTGTGGATTCCTGTATGGTACAGGGCAAGAAGCTATGGGAAAAAATGTGACTGCAAATATGCAGAGAAATTCTACAAGATACAGTAACATGGATTTTAGTACATAAAACTATTTAAATTGATGTGTATGTAAAGAGCAAATGAAATTAATAGAGATTGTGTTTGACAGGCATACAGAAAGCTTCAAGGTAAAGGGTAGCAATGAGCATGTAGAAGTAAAGCCTATTGAGGCTCCGAAGAGTTTATATTCGGAGAACAGATGCCTTGAAAGGGTGCTGGAGATTAATAGACCAAAAAATACCAATGCTTTTTGCAGAAGTGACTTTAGTGGAGATAATGTAGTTGTGCAATATCACAGAATAATTGGGGAATGCAAGAGAAAGCCAATGCCTGATGAAAGAGACTACACAAGGCATGCACATATTATTTCTTAGAGATTTTGCCTAAAAGAAGGCATGTATTGCATACATCTCCGTTCGATGGCTCAAGGCATTTGCTGCATGTTTTGATTTTTGAGTTCTTGTACATTTCCTTTAGGGAAGGCAACAAATGCAGAAAAGAATTTGTTATTGCATGCTTTGTTCCAGGATGGTTTTTTTCAATAGTGTTTATCATGTCCCTTATCTCGCCACGAAATGATTCATTGCTATATGGGCATTCATTGAACTTAACCGGGAACTTTTTTAGGTATGCGTATGTTGCTGTTTCTTTTTCTGCCAGGAAGTAAAATGGCTTTATCCTTGGAACAAATCTCTTGTCTTTCACGATTCCTGTTATGGGGCCTAGCCTAGCTGACCTCTCAAGATTTCCCATGACATAATTCATCATAATTGACTGGGATTCGTCATCCATGTTATGGCCTGTTGCAAGCTTGTTGGCCTTTAGGTTGATTGCAGCCTTGTTCAAAAGCCTTCTTCTTAATACTCCGCATATTGAACATGGATTTAGGCTTGTTATCTTTTTTGCTGCATGATCTAAATCAATTCCAAATTCATCCTTAAATGAGTGGATCTTAAGTGGTATGTTATTTTCTTTGCAGTATCTTTTCAAATCCCTTAAATCACGATAGCCTTTGATGCCTTCATCTATTGCAACAGCGATTATGTTAAAGTCTCTTTTCCTGCCTAACTTGTTCAGGATGTAAAGCAATGACATTGAATCCTTCCCACCAGAGGAGGCGAGTGCAATCTTGTCTTTCTTTTCTATAAGATTGTACTTGAATACTGTCTTGAGCACTTTCCTTTCGAAGTACTTAAAGAAGCATGACTTGCACAGGCTTATATTGCTGTTTGTTAAAGTGATTACCGGGTTTAATTTGCAGTTCTTGCATGGCATACAATGAAAATAATAAAAACACTTATATATCTTTTTGCATTTTAATTATTGCATAACAAAGGAAGGAAGCAGTGATGGTTGAGGTCATTAGAAACAAGAAGCATATAGCATTAGTTGCAAGCGGCGGGGGCTTAAAGGCAAAGTTCTATCATCTTGGATTTAGCAAGGCGCTTGAAGAAAAGGGAATAAGCTTAACTAAGGATGGAAATGGGCATAGGTAAGGACATTTGTTGGAAGCAGTGGAGGTGCAATATTTTCGGCTTTGGCTGCATCAGGCTATAGCTTAGATGACATGGTTGATGCAGCTACAAGAAATGAAGGCAGGCTAAAGCAGATAACATATTTTGACATGCTTAGGCTGAACAAAGCGTTTCCAAGATATTATTGGAAAGGCTTGAAAAAGAACCATTTGGACTTTAGAAATGTAGAGGACATAATAAGGAATTTCTTTAGGTTTGAAAGCCCGCTGTCAACTGATGGCATAGAAGAATACATGAGAAACGCTATGACTGCAAATGATTTTAAGTCATTGGACGCAGACTTGTTTATAATCGCAACAAGATTGAACCCTATACCAGGCACGTACAAGGATGTTTTCTGCAAAAAAGACTTTCATAATGCAGAGTTTGAAGCGCAATACAGGAGTGATGTCAAAATATCTGATGCTGTGGCTGCTTCTTGCGCAGTGCCAGGAATATTAGCACCAAGAACTGTAAGAACTAATAGCCACTCAATAGATTTCATAGATGGAGAAACAAGAAAAACGCTTTCAACCCATGTGGCAAGGGATGCAGGAGCTGACTTGATATTTGTATCCCATACTTATGTGCCTTACACGTTCAAAGAAGAAATCGGGTCCTTGAAAAAATATGGAATGTATACTGTTGCAACACAGGCAGTATACATATTAGTAAGCCAGAAGATAGAAAATGCCAAGCTCATATATGGTGCCAAGAGAGATGCAGTAAATTCAGTAAAAAGATTCATAAAAGAAAGCAAAATGCCGAAAAACATGGCAAGAAAGCTTATGAAAGGCTTGCTAAAGGACTTAAGATACAACCCTGACCTTGTGCAGATAACAACATGCCCAAGCGACCCAGAGTTTTTCATGAAGCCGCATTTCAGCCCTGACAAGGATTGCGCAAAGAGAATAATAGAGCATGGATATGAGCAGGGCTTAAAGGACTTAAGCGGATACAGGTTTGAACTATAGGAAAATATTGAAAACAGATAGATTTTATTATATATTTTAGTTATACAAATATTTAAATATTAAAAACTTGAACATCTACATATGAATTACAAGCAAAAAGATGGTAAAGTGCTGTATGGGTTCAGCCAAACAAACCTTGACAAGACTAATGCAAGGCTGAATTCAGTTGCGAACTCATTAAAGGCGCTTATAGTGCTGTTCATAATACTGCTAATTGTAATCCTTGGTTTTGTCATATGGGCAGGATACAATGATGTATTGACAAGATTAATATACGGGTATTAGCCGCCAGAAATGACGGAAATGAATTTTATGTCATCGTTCTCTTTTATCTTTGCATTCTTGGTAACGAGCTCGTTGTTTTTTGCTATGAGAACTACTTCAGGGTTTATTTTAAACTTCTTCATGATATCTTCTATTGATTTAGCATTGAGCCTTTTCTTTATGTTCTCGCGTTCAATGAATATATTCACATTTGGCATTTTTGACTCCATTGCTCACCAAATTAGGAATGCTTAGCTTTCTTTCTTCCTCTTTTATTGATTTCTCATTGCATCTTGTTTTTGGGTTCTTTGGACCTAGCCTGTCGCAAACCTCTGGGCCTGTTGAGATTTCATACAAACATAGGTCTTTTGACATGCTTATTATCTCATTTTTGTCATAAGCAAGCAAGGGCCTTAATACTGTTAGCTTTGCTGCCTTGTCTATCAATGTTAAATTGTCCAACGTCTGGCTTGATACCTGGCCAAGTGACTCGCCTGTAACAATAAAAGAGCATCTTTCCTTTCTTGCTATTTTTTCTGCTATCCTAAGCATAAGCCTCTTAGAAAGGACATAATAATACCTGTGATTGCATTTGTTAACTATCTCTGCAAAAAGCTTTCCAGCACTTATGACATAGATTTTTTTTATTCCAAGAAGCTTGCATATGTTTTTAGTTTTAAGCTCTGGCTTGCTGTCAGTAAATGGCTGTATAGAAAAATGCAATGCTATTGGCTCGAACCTTTCTTTTATTATGGATGATGCCACTGGGCTGTCATAGCCTCCTGATATCAGGCATAGGGCCTTATGCATTTTTGAAAACCTTTCTTGCTATTTTTTCTATTTCTTTTGTGTTTTCAGCGTTCTTGAAAAGAAGTTCGCCGTAATTGTGTATTATTATCTCGTATTTTTCCTTTATAACGAGGACAATAGGGGTTTCTGCCAAGACATTAAAGTGTTTTTTTATGCTTTTCAAGTTAATTGGTTTAATTGGATTTTGGGTAACAGAATAACCTCCTTTGTCAGAGCATTTTTTTACTATCAATTTTTGCTTCATTGGCCTGTCAATGCACAGATTGCACCTTTTATTTACTTTTATCTTTGTTATTTCATTGTTTTTTAAGTTAACTCTTAGCAGTGTTTTTTCATATGGCTTCTTTGCCAATATTTTTAATGCTTCATTACATTGTATTGATGATATCAAGGAAGATGTTGTGTTCAATATGCCTGAAACAGAGCAGTCTTCAAATATAGAGTTATTGCTGTATATGCAACGCAAGCATGGGCCGTTGCAAACAACGAATATTGTACCGTATGATTTTATTGCTGCTGAATGGATTAATGGAATGCTGTTTTTTTTGCAATAGTCGTTAATGACAAACCTTGTTTCCATGTTGTCTGTGCAGTCAAGCACTATGTCTGGCTTTGGCAATTTG
>JAGVXQ010000010.1 GCA_018303705.1 Candidatus Woesearchaeota archaeon | reverse complement strand
CAAGTTAAATAAGAATTTTATGCTGCTTTCAGTAGGGTTCAATGATTCTGATGACATAAGGTTTGCTGTAAAGATTGCCAGGGAATATGGAATGCCATTGAAAGTTAAAACAATAGATGATGATGAGGCAGAAAGAATAGTAAAAGATGTTGCAATGATTCTTGGAAGCGATGACGTTGTTTCTGTTGGAGTTGGATGCGTTGTTTATTCTGTCCTTGAGGCTGCAAAGGAACAAGGAATAAATGTTGTTCTTGGTGGACTTGGAGCCGAGGAAATATTTGCAGGCTATGAAAGGCACAGGAAGAAATGCGATGAGGGGCATGAAGAGGTGCACAAGGAATGCTGGAGGGGACTTGAGAACTTATATGGACAGGACTTGTGGAGAGATGAAAGAATAGCAAGGCATTTTGGGATTAGGCTATTGGCACCTTTCCTCGATGACGAGCTGATAAGATATGCTATGGGAATCGACCCTAGGCTTAAGGTCAACAAGGAAAAGGGCAAGATAATACTGCAGGATGCTGCCATGAGCATTGGCTTAAGGAAAGAGTATGCGCTGAGAAGGAAGAAGGCAGCACAATATGGAAGCGATTTTGACAAGGCGATGAAGAGGCTTGCAAAGAAAAATGGTTTTAAGCATAAGAAGGATTACTTGGGTTGTTTGATTAAAAATCGTTTATAGTTATTATCTGCTGGGTTTCCTGGAAAGGTGCATTGTTTTTTGCAGCTGTTATTTTTACAGTGAAATAATCCTGGGGGAGCTTGTATGATGGGCTTATTGTCGGGGTTGCTGACACTGCGATTATTTTTTCCTCGTTTGCATTCAGGCTGAATGTGTATTCTTTCTGCGAGATTGCCAGGGAATTTCCAGATGATGTCTTTGGCTCTTCGATATTTACCTTGAAATCTCCAGGAGAGTTGCTGTTTTTTATTCTTATTTCAAATGTCCCGCCATTTTTGTTGAGAATTATGTCTTGGCTCGTGAACATGCCATATATTGAATTGCTGAATGTTTCAAACCTTTTTTGGTCGTCTTCAAGAATCTTTTTGCATGCTTCCTTTGCAAGGGTTTCTTTCAGGTAAGCAGGCATTTCTTTTCCATCAGGACTTTTTCCAAGCTTGAAAGTTTCAATGCATTTTTCAAGAACATTATCATTGTTAGTTTCAGTTTTTTGGCTTGCACAACTGGCCAGGACAACCAATGACAGAAGAATTATGGCAGATATCAACTTTTTATGCATGAAGGTAATGAGCAGCTTTCGTATATAAATTTGATGATTTTGAGCGTTGGAAACATAAAGATTAAATATGCATGTTTCATAAAAATCTTGTAAAACTATTGGAAAAAGAGGATGAAAATATTTGGATAGGCTAACAAAGTCCAAGGCAGCTTTTGAAATATTCTTAGTAATTACAACGATGTTCTTTGCTGGGTCTTTGAATGTCAATGCACAGGCTGATTCTGCTAGCAGCTCCGGAAATGCATGCTGCGAGCTTACGAAATCAGGAGATGGATGCGTTTACACTTCTACAAGCAACTGCAATGTACAATTCGCATATGCTGACAAAGAATGCTCTGAGACACAGTTTTGCGAGACAGGATGCTGCTTCAATAATGATGGAACATGCGCAAGCATGGCTTCAAGCTCTGTTTGCGCTTCAAAAGGCGGTGTTTTTAGCAAGGGAACAGGCTGTGATGCAATACCTTTGTGTGGAAAAGTCTGCTGCAAGGTTGGAAACAATTATTTCATGGCCACGAAACAGCAATGCACAAAGATGTCTGAGTTATTTCCTACATTGAAATCTGATTTCAATCCGAATATTAACAATGAATATGAGTGTGCGGCGTCAATGCAAAGCAATGAAATGGGGTGCTGTTTGCAGGAAACAGAATGCACTTATACGGACAGAGGAAGCTGCATAGGGGACTCTGATTCTGGCAGTGGCACTTCACCCAGGAGTACTACTGGCAGAGATGCAACCGGATTTGCTGTTGTGCCATTGGAAGGTCCTTTGGGTACATCGGGGCAAGAAGACAATTTAGTAACAAGAAGTGCAGTACAAACTTATGCAAGCACAATATTTGAATCAGGAAAATACTGCAGCAGCATCAAGGTGTGCGGATGCAAGGCCAAGCATCATAAAGACTGCTATGATGGTGATGTTTACTGGTTTGATTCCTGCAACAATCGCGAGGAAAAATCAGGAGATTGCGATGCTTCAAAGGGGACTTTATGCAACAAAAACACGCTAAAATGCGAGAGCCTTGATTGCAAGACAACATTTGACAAGAAAGCAATAGACGGAACAGATATTGTAACATATGATGGAATTCCAAGAAAGAATGGGGAATCCTGGTGTGAATATGATGGCGCTGTTGGCTTTGGCCAGGACTTAGTTGGTTCTCGTCATTACAGGAACCTGTGCATTGCTGGTGAGGAATTTATTGAGCCTTGTAAGGATTATCGTGAGGAATTATGTGTGCAGGGTAATGTTATATTACCAGACAAACAAAAGATCTTAACTGCAGTATGCAAGCCCAACAAATGGACAGAATGCACAACAGAATGCAATACTGCGAAGGATAAGACTGGCGGACAAAAAAAATTAGCTATGCAAAGGGACAAGGAATGCTGCCAAGATCCTAGAAAAAGCTGTTTTTGGAGCAGTTCAAGCCCCGAAGACATAAAAAAAATAAATGCTGATAATGAGGCAAGCATAAGGTCGTTATGCGCTGATGCCGTTGATCCTGATACAGGCAAAATAACACAAGATAACCCTAATTATGAGATGTGCACGGGGCAGAGTCAGCAAGTTGCAGAGAATAATGATGGTACATGTATCCCATTGGTCCCACCTGGCTTGAAATTCTGGAATGATGAAGACAATGAAGAAAGTGATAATAAACAATCTACGGCAGATGCTAAAAAAACATGTGATGTTGGAAATACAGAGTGCACAACTTTTTTTTATAAAAACATGAATACAAATTGGGAGTGGAAATCGGTTGATTCCACAGAGGCGTGCTTAAAGAGCAAGTATGCTGTTGGATCAGCTGCAGTGTGCAGAAGCTTAGGGGATTGTGGGGTTCATTATAACATCGCTGGAAAATTTTCTGATTTAGCATACAAATGCGAAACAAGTGACGGATCTTGCAAAGGTAATAAACATGGCAAAAGTTATAATTTGATTGATATAGACTGGGAAAAAGAAATAGGGTCTTTTGATTCATTTAGCAAGGCAATACCTTTGATAGTAGATGATATAGACTCTGGTGATTATAAGGGATTTAACCTTCTTGGGGGCAGTGCTCAAAGTTGGGCATTAATCGCTGTCGCCATTTTTATCGCAGTCGTTGCAATAAAGGTGTTTATAATTTTGTCTATTGCATTTACAAGTATACCAGTTATTGGATGGATTATAGAAATAGTATTATTACTTATAATTGCTGCAATAATAATTGTTAGTTTAATCGGAGCCGATACAGATGAACTTACTTTTAATGAATATTGCCAGCCATGGCAAGCTCCTTATGGAAGTGAAGACTGTGAGAAATGCACGAACAAGGAGATATGGGATGGAATAAAGTATGACACATGCTCTGAGTACAAATGCAAGTCTCTTGGCCAGAACTGCAAGTGGATAGAAGAAAATGAAGGAAGCAGCAGGCCAAGCTGTGTTGCAATAAACATAGATGATGTAACATGGCCAATAATAACACCATGGCCAGAAGCATTAAGCCAGGGCTACTCGCTAACTGAATTTGTTGGTGGCTATGAGATAACACCTGCTATAGAGGGATATGGCATGATAAGCTTTGGAATAATGACTGATGAGGTTGCGCAATGTCGTTATGCATTGGAGCCAAGCATAAGGTATAATGACATGACACTTGATTTTGGTGATGTATATTTCAGCAAGGACCACAAGCTGACATTGACAGCATTGCCAAACAAGATAAATGAAATTTATGTAAAGTGCAAGGATGCAAATGGAATAGACAACACAGCTGATTACATGATTAAGTTTACCTCTAAAGGAGGCAAGGACCTTATGCCCCCATTGATACTTGATACAAGCATAAAAGACGGAGCATTAGTAAATGGAGGGGCTGTTCTGCTTGGGTTAAAGATAAGCGAGCCTGGGACATGCAAGTACTCAAGCCAAAATATAGCATATGACCAGATGGAAAACAACCTTGTATGCACATCATTCTTGGAAGAATTGCCTAACAGCCCGGCTGCAAAGTTTAAGTGTGATGGCTACTTAAAAGTCAATGAGGGAACAAACCAGTATTACTTTAGGTGCAAGGATTCAGCAGGCAATGTCAACCAGGAAAGCTTTATGCTTACACTGCTTGGAGAGAATAATGCGGATGTTATAGGCAATGAAACATCAGGAATCATTGACGAAAATGAAACATTGCAAATGGAAGATGACAACATAGAACCAGAACTTACGTTTGTTTACAAAAGCAACAATATACTTACAATATCAATGGATGAACCTACGACATGCGAGTATTCAACTAATGATTTTATTTATGGTTCTGGGATTAGGATGGAAGGAACAGGCATGGACCACACCATGGAGATAGAAAGAAGCAAGTATTATGTTGTTTGTGCTGATGCTGCAGAGAACATAGGCCAAGGATTTTTTATCTACCCTTAATCAAGGATTAGTTATATTCTTCTGGATTTTTGTTGCCATGAAAATTTGGGCCGTAGAGAATTGGAATATTGTCATGTTGCCTGGATTTATCTGGTTCTGGGTGCCCGTTTTTGTCTTCTTCTATTGCGGCTACGGTGTCATCAAGATTGCCATGTAAAATGCTTATTTTTCGGACAGGGGTCGTTATACTTCCTATTCTTTTTCTCATATTCATCCTAACAAGGCTTGTGCCTTTTTTTATGACCTTTGAGACAATGCCTTCACAGTTGCCCATACATACATTGTATCTTGTTTCATCGTCAACATAAGCAGGCATAGAACCAATTATAGTAGAAACTTTCTTGAATCTGTCTTTTTTGTTAGAATCACCCATATACTTAAATGAATTCCCATTAGGAAGCTGGACATAGTAACTATTATTTGTCTTATATATCACTATTGGGCCAGCCGAGCTAGTTTTTCCAAAAATCCTTTCTAATAGTTTTAATGCCATTTGTGCATAATATTTATCACTTTATGGTGGTTTAATTATTTATAAAGATTTCTATATAAGGTGCGGCATATTTTTTAAGATTTGGAAATGTTGTATTCCCTAATTAAAGTGGAGCGCCGAGCAGGATTCTTACTTCTAGTTCGAACCGATAATTCTAGTGTTTTTCTCATAATATATTGATGAAGATTATTGGTACTTTTATATTATTCATATTATTTATATTTATTATTTTTTATAGATTTATATTCTTCATATTATTCGTATTGTTTCTACATTCTTTGTTTTTTATCCTTATCACTTGGATTTTTTAATATTTTTCATATTATTCATATTAAACCATTAAAATTCTGAGCCTATAGAGCTTTTAGACCTGTTTTAAGAAACAATCACTTCAAAGATTATTCATATTGCTTCTATATTATTCATATTATAAAAAACAAGATAAAAAACCTTATAAGGTTGTAAAATATAAGGATAGTAACAGAAAAAGTACATTTTTCTAGGTTTAAAGGGTGTATAAATTTGAAGCCAAATATAATAAGACTACAAAGAAACACGCGATTCTATGGAAAGAGAAAAGTTGGCTTAGACACAAACATTTTAATAAAACTTTATGAGCAACCACACTTTTTTGATTACGAAGAAGCTAGAATATTTAACCAAGAAGACACGATTTTTGTTGATAAAATTGGATTCAGCGAACTTATCAAGTATCTTAAAAAAAGCGGATTAAATGAAGAGACTGCTAAAGAAAAAGCGAACAATTGGTTAAAGAAACATAATATCACAAAAATTTATGAGTTTATTCCTCAAGAAGAACTGGAAAGGTTTGAACAAGAATCTAATAAAAAACTAAAAGAACTAAACCTATTTGCTGAAGATTTTCAGTGCCATCGTCCCGATTCTATAATATTGCTGACATTTCGTAAATATAGGATAAATAAAGTCATATCTACGGACCGTGCATTTAGGAAATGTGCTGAATTTTTGGATATGGACGCAGAAAGTATGCTTTCGCTGGATAGTGCACTAAAAAGAAAGATGAGAGATATATTCGGCAGAAAAAATAGACGATAATTTATAAGTATTAAATGTTTCTAAGATGATTCATAATGGCATTGTGGTCGCCTTTGAACTGACTTTGTAATTCACCCCAATTGTCTTTTCTTAATTTTCTTGCAGTTTTATTTAGCTTGTCTATCTCGCCTTTAGAAGTATTTATCGACAATAATAATTCAAAATCTGTTAATGCTAGTTCTGTTTTAACAATATCTTCTGTTTGTCTTTTGGCTATTTCTAGTATCTCTTTCTCCTTATTTACTATAAAACTATTCAAGTCTTCACAAACAGCTTGTTTCATTTGACACCACTCTAAAGTTTATACAATTAAGGTAAGGTAAGTTCTTTTTAAATGTTTCTGTTGTTAGAACTAAATTAGTCCAATAGTCAAAAATTGAATAATTAATCTCCTTTTTTTGCATACCTTACCACTTTTTTAAGTTATTATATAATTATTATATAATTTACCAATATATAAGTATTATCTTTATTTAAATGTTATTTTTCAGAATTTAACTAACCAGTAGAGACTAAGTTTTAAGTCTAATACATTAATAAAAATTAATACCCATTTTCTTCGACCTTTTTTTATTCATGTCAAAAGTGTTATAAAGTAAATAATTTAAAATGGGTTCATAACCCAAATAAAATCATTTCTTAAATAGTAATAATATAAATAATATAGAAAATATGGTTTTTTGATTTATATTAAGAAAGAAGGATATAACCTAAAAATAATGCGACTCGAACTAGAAGGTATAAGCGCCGAGCAGGATTCGAACCTGCGCATCTGAGGGTTGCAGCCTCATGCCTTACCGCTTGGCTATCGGCGCATAATTTTTTGGATAGCTAATTCTTAAGTGGACCTGGTGGGATTTGAACCCACGCTCTAATAAGCGACATCTTTTAAATGCCTCAGCTTAGAAGGCTGTCGCCTTATCCAGGCTAGGCTACAGGTCCTTTTAGCTAAAATTGGATTGATATGCATTAATAAAACTAACGAAAAGTTGGATATACATAGCATTAAGCAATAGGTTCGTTAGCAATGGCCCATAAACAGAACAAATCAGAAACGCCTGAAAGGGCTAGGCCTGTTAGCCCTATGTTCGAATCTGTTGTTCTGCCTGAATCTCCCAACATGCCTTTGCCTGTTCCTAGCGAAGAATACTCGCTCAAATTTAGGGACTTCAATCCTTGAAACGAGCAAAGAGCGGTCTTCTAGGACTCTTCTGAAATTATCATGGTCTTGAGGAGAAAGCAATGAAACTACTTTGCCTTTGCTTCCTGCACGTGCTGTTCTTCCAATCCTATGGACATATTCCTTTGAAGTCTTGGGTATGTCATAATTGACAACAAGGCTAACGTCTTTTATGTCAAGGCCGCGAGCAGCAACATCGCTTGCTATAAGGACATCAAGCTTGTGGTTATGGAATGCTTCCATGACATGATTTCTCCTGTTCTGGGACAAGCCGCCGTGCAACGACTGAACATTAAGGCCTTGCTTCCTTAGATTGTTGCTTATGTCATCAACAATACTTCTTGTTGCACAAAACACTAGGCTCAGGCCAGAGGACTCATGCTTTAGCAAATAGACAAGCAATGAGAATTTTTCATTTAATGGTATATTGTAATAATGCTGCACCAACTGGTTTTTGTCAACATAACTTTGCATTTTTACCTTTACAGGATTGCGCATATAATGATGGACTATGTCATAGACATCCTGGGACATTGTTGCGGAAAACAGCAATGTTTGCCTTTCTTTTGGGACAAATGATATTATTCTTTTAATGTCATCTACGAAGCCCATCTCAAACATCTTGTCTGCCTCATCGAGAATGAGTATTTTTACCCTTGAGAGATTTATTGTATTTCGGTTTATGTGATCAAGCATGCGGCCAGGGGTGGCTATGACAACATCGCCATGCCTAAGAAGGTCTATTTGGTTGTTTATTGATACTCCACCATATACGCTTATGATTTTCAATTGCTTATATTTTGAAAATCTCTGCATTTCCTTTGAAACCTGGTTGCAAAGCTCCCTGGTTGGGACCAGAATTATGAGCTGTATACCATTTCCACGAATTACTTTTTCCAGTGCAGGAAAACCGAATGCAACTGTCTTGCCTGAGCCTGTGTAAGACTGGCCGATTACATCATGGCCTTGCTGTATCAATGGTATGGCCTTTTCCTGAATTTCTGTGAATTCTGAGAAACCAAGATCAAAAATTGCCTTCTCAAGTTCTGCCTGTAATTTAATACCTTTCACGTTCATGACTATCTTTTTGTAATTATGCCTTTTAAAGCTTTTTATATTGCTGGAAGCTTTTCGAAATCTCATACATAAAGCGAAATGATTACACTTTCAATGATAATTTTTCGCAGGCCACAAAATACATTCGGTTTTTTCTTGCAAGGCTTATTAAAAAACATTCCATGGGTCACTGGAAAAAAATTTGGAGGTGGATTTTATGAAAGCATTTCAATTGATTTTTGTATTTTTAGCGGCATTAAGCGCTGCAAATGCGAATGTGGTAATAAGCGAGATAATGTACAACCCTAACCAGGGCTCTGATACTGATATTGAATGGGTTGAAATATACAACACTGGAGCGAGTGCTGTTGACTTGAGCGGCTGGAAGCTTGATGGAAGCAATTTTGATGACATTATAATAAGCCCTGGAGGATATATTATTGTAGCAAGAGAGCTAGTTGACGGAACTGATGATGATATTGAGAGCTTTGAAGCATATTATGGCAATGGTGATGGCATGTGGAGCAGCGCTGATGGAGATTACATGGCTGTTGATGGAAGCTTTTCCTTGACTGATGATGATTTCATAGAGGTATCGTCTGATGTCTATGCAGATTCTGTGAATTATTCAAGTTCGTGGGGAGGGAAGGACAATGGCAAGAGCATATACAAGATAAACCTGAATGGAGAGAATGTAAGGGAAAACTGGGCAGAGAGCATTTTTGACGGTGGAACTCCTGGAAAGAACAAGAACAACAATGGGATACTAATAAGCCTGCAAGTTATAGGAACAACAACAGAGATAGTAGATGTGGGTTTGCCAGATGATTCAAGCAAAGGCGGACACCAAATACTTCCTGTTGCAAACAATGTGAGGCAGATCGAAGTAAGCGCTGATGTAAATTCACAGCAAGAGGTCATTGTTTATGCAGAGCTCAATGGTAATAAGGTGCAGATGGTACAGCAGGGCGGCAATGGGACATACAAGATATTCGGAGGGAACCTTAACATGCAATTTTATGACATGGCCAGAAATTACACAATAAATGTTTCTGTGACTGACCAGAACAAGAAAACCATATACAAGATGGTAGACTTTGAGTATTTACCTTTGATATCATCGGTGTTTGATGCAGATGAGCTGAATTTTGGGAGTGTTGTTTCCGGGATGTCTTCAAACGAGAAGGCTGTTACATTGAAGAACGCAGGCAATGTTGCGATTGATATGAGCGCGTCAGCCACTGACCTGACGAATGGCCAGGATGTAATTGATGCGTCAAGCATGCAAATGAAAACTGCAAGCAACTATTTTTCGCTTTCAAAGGCACCTGTAAATGTTGACTTGAACCTTGCTTCAGGGGCGAACAGCAACAAGCAGGTATATTTCAAAATAAATGTGCCTGGAAATGCAAACCCTAACATGTATTATGGGGTTGTAAGTTTGAATGCGATTGAGGGATAAGATGAAAGGGCCTGTTTTTCTTTTTATTTTTTTAATATTTTTTGATGTAGCTCAGGGTATAGCAGTAACGCCTCCAGTTCTAGAGCTGAATGAGGGCAAGCAAAGCGAATTTATAGTAATAAACACGAATGAATTTGAGACAAAATTTAGGATAAGTGCCGGTGATGGTATTGTCATTTCTGACAAGGAATTCTCATTGGAAGCAAAGGGCAAGAAAACAGTTTATGCTGCCATAAACAATTCAAACAGCAGGGAGGGCATAATCTACGTGAAGGAGCACATTGAAAATCTAGACAGCCTAAGGCTTGAAAATGGGATCGGAATAAAATATTCTGTGAAACCTAATGGTGTTGAAAACGGGAATGAAATTACAGGTGCTTTTTATGGATTTGATAATGATGAAAAAGGATATTGGGAGTATGCTGCCATTGCAATGCTTGTTGTAGCCGTGTTATTTCTGCTGTTTTACAAGAACAAGTTCATAGAATCTATAAGAGAGGGAATAAGAGATCGCTTGTTTTACTATATGTTTTTTAGGGGGTTGAAGTAATGGGCGATGACAATAACAAGAAGGTAGAAGTTTCTTTTATAGAGCTTGAGAACAGCTATGGAAATATCTATAAGGTAACTAGAAGAATAACAAGCATGGCTGCGCCTGAAACAAGGATATTTAGGAAAAAAGCAGATGCGGTGAAGCAGTTCAATGAGTGGCTAGCAAACTATTTACTTTTTGTTTTAGGAGGGTTATAAGCTCTGGCTGGTTATAGCCATATATATCAGGTATGTCCAATGAAAGCAATCTTTTCTTAATGTATTGCACAGGGAAACGCCTTGCTATTTCCTTCCTTTGAGAATCTTCCATAACAATTATGATGTCTGCCCATGACAACTGGCTTTTTGTGACTGGCTTATCATTGTAGAGGCCTGCTGATTTAGTGTTAAATGTATTTCTAAATATCTTCTCTGCTGTTTTGCTCCTGTTCTTGTTCTGATTGCATACACGCCAAGACTTGAGAGGTTTATGTTGCTGACACTTTCGATGCAAGGTTCTTCAAACAAGCCATTTTCCCTAAATGATTTGTCAACTATCGCTTTTAACCGGTCTAGTGGCACTGTTTCAAGTTCTGTACTTCTAATTGACAATAGGCCATTGAGGTAAGGAGATATATCTGAGCGATAGCCTCTAAGGTATATGCAGATGTGCGATGAGAACCTTGGATTTTCTTTTGAGACTAGGTCTTGGAGGCAGACATCGATGCCAGACCCATGGCCTTTTTTTGCAAAGCTTGTTTTCTGGAGAGGGTTTGGTTCTAATGCATTATAGTCCATTGCAAGCTCGGCTTTGCAGTAATCAGAATATGTTGGTTGCATCATTAGGATGGCTAGACAGAACAATATTATATGTTTTTTGGTGAATACTGCTGGACATCGCACATAAAAAACCATTTAGCAAACCTTTTAAATTTCTATGAATTGCTCTTTGCCATGTACAACTTTAAGGAAATGGAAGAGAAATGGCAGAAGGAATGGGAAGAAAAGAAGGCATTTAAATGCAAAGAAAAGAAAGCCAAGAACAAGTTGTATATCCTTGAGATGTTTCCATACCCTTCAGGTTCAGGGTTGCATATGGGGCATGCATTAAATTATACAATTGGTGACATTTATGCAAGATTCAAGAGGATGAACGGGTTTAATGTATTCTATCCAATGGGTTATGATTCATTTGGGCTGCCTGCAGAAAATGCAGCGATAAAGGCAAATGTACATCCAAGAGAATTTACAGAAGATTCCATAAAGAACTTCGTAAAGCAGCAGAAGTTATTGGGTCTTAGCTATGACTGGAGCAGAATATTAATGACCCACTTACCTAAGTATTACAAGTGGAACCAATATTTCTTTTTAAAATTATATGAGAATGGCTTGGTTTACAGGAAGAAAGCGCCTGTCAATTTCTGCGGCAAATGCAATACTGTATTGGCTAATGAACAGGTGCATGGAGGAAAATGCTGGAGGCATACTGACACTGATGTCGAGGTTAAGCACCTTGAGCAATGGTTCATCAAGACTACAAATTATGCAGAGGAATTATTGGATTGCATAGAAAAGCTTGACTGGCCTGAAAGGATAAAGGTGATGCAGAAGAACTGGATTGGCAGGAGCCATGGAACAGAGATAGATTTCAGGATAGATGGCAATGACTGGAAGATATTCACGACAAGGCCAGATACAATATTCGGGGTTACTTTCATGGTTGTATCTGCACAGCACCAAAAACTGATGGATTTGGTAAAGGAAGAACAGAAAAATGAGGTTAATAAGTTTTTGAAGAGAATAAAATCCACCAGCGAAGAAGACATTGAAACACTTGATAAGGGCGGGGTGTTTACTGGAAGCTATGCTGTAAATCCAATGACAAATGAAAAAATACCTGTGTATGCTGGCAACTTTGTAGTTGCAGATTATGGCTCTGGCATGGTTATGGCTGTTCCTGCGCATGACCAGAGAGATTTTGAGTTTGCAAAGAAGCATAATATCATGATAAGGGTTGTTATAGAGCCTAGCGATTATGCATTGAATGCAGAAAAAATGACAAGGGCTTATGTTGATGATGGCAAGCTTGTGGATTCAGGGGACTTTACAGGCATAAACAATAGGGAAGCGATAGAGGAAATAACAAAATACCTTGAAAGCAAGGGCATTGGAAACAGGGCTGTTAATTACAAGCTAAAAGACTGGCTGATATCAAGGCAAAGATACTGGGGAACACCAATACCATTTGTTTATTGCGAGAAATGCGGAATTGTGCCTGTTGCTTTAGAAGAGCTGCCAGTAAAGTTGCCTAATAAGGTAAAGTTTGGAAAAGGGAACCCTTTGGCCAACAGCAAGAAATTTGTAAATGCAAAATGCCCTAAGTGCGGCAATGGTGCAAAAAGAGAAACAGACACAATGGACACGTTTTTTGATTCTTCTTGGTAT
>JAGVXQ010000003.1 GCA_018303705.1 Candidatus Woesearchaeota archaeon | reverse complement strand
TATTATTTCTTGGCTAGAATACTCACATAATGTATTTGAATCATCTGATGATTCATCAAGCGACTTGTCATAGCGCCAGCAATGCTCATTTGCAAAACCTGTTTTGCCTTCAGAGCCGCAGCTGAACATAAACGGCTCTCCGAATGACTCGCCAAATTTCCCTGGATCTGCACATTCATACCTTGGATAACCTTGGTCCCAGCAGCTTGTGCCATCTTCTTTTGGATTGATTATGCCAACCAAACAGCCTTTTCTAACAATTACATCCTTAATTTCGCCAATAAAGGACAATGTATACATTCCTTCTTTTGACTGGACATATATTGATGGAGTAGAACTGGTGTATGATTCTGGAGATGAACCCCATATTATTTCAAGACTGCCACTGCCTTCCTTCTGGAATACAATGTCGTTGTACCATATTTTTGCGCCTGGTGTCAGAATGGCCTTTACTTCGTTTGAACTTGTCGTGCCACATTCAAAAAATGCATTTTCTTTGAGGCTGAGAATTATTTTTTCTCTTGGATTGGTTAAGTATGAATTAACGTTCTTGTCATATGATGAAGAGCAGTATATTGACGGGCCTGTTTCAATGGGCATTTCTGCTGATGCCTGGAGCTTAAGCATGTTCTTATTTTCTGCAGAATCATATGATATCAATAATGAATCCTTGTATGCATTCAACTGATCCAATGGCAACACAACCCCATTTAACTGCAGATTAAGGGTGTTTTCAGCTTCGTATATTGTGCAAACATTTGTGTTTTGGTTCTGCTGGCCAGGGTATGGGCAGTAAAATTCCGGTGAAAATGGCTTTTGCATGCCCTTGTTGCCAATGTACGAGTTCAACAAACTTGACAAGAGATCAAACTCTGTCTTTGTTGTTGGAGTTTCGTCTATGCCTGCATATGCAAAAACAATTCCTGTAGAAGCTGCACCTGGCGCTTGGATAACCTGGCTTAATATTGAAAGAGTCTCGGAATCAGCATACCTGAGAAAGCTTCTTGTATCTGACAATGATATTTTTTCCCAGAAATTGTAGGCTGCTGTAAAGAATTTTGTAAGTTCTCTTTTTTGTGCTGTGCTGCTGCTTTGTGCTATTTGTTGGTGGGGACCATAAGCAACAGCATTACCATACAAGTGCTTTAAAACAAGGTTTATGTTTGGCTCTGCTGCATCTGATGGCGTTATAGGTATAATCCAATTCCTGTAATTATACTCTGCATAGCATTCTTTTTCATATTTATTTACTGGGTCCCTCTTATAGACAGGATGGGTTCCAGCGTATTCTGGCATTAAGCAATACATGTCACGATTAAATGCAGAATCAGCTTTCTTTCTGCATATTGAAATTGCACATTCGCCTGAGTAGCCAGGGTAATTTGTAGATGATGTGCAATAAGAATCACAGCTGTAATAAATATTGTCGTGCGCAGAATCGTAAATGTATGCGGTTCCTGTACAAAATTTCATGGGTGATTGAATGACTGTATTTGCTGGGGCTTGGGTGTATAAATCCAGACAATTTTGGGGGAGCCAGTCAGTATAGAACAGGTTTTGTCCATCACTGCAATCATCACACACACAATTTTTAATGCATGTGGACAATGAAGACTGGATTACTGCGGGACTGTTTGCATCCTGGCCAACTGCAACAAATGCGTAAAGTAAAACTGTTATGAGTATCAAAAGCATGCAGAGAAAAATTATCCTTATTGCTTTAGTTGACTGCGAAGTAAAATACATAGCGGCGCTCCCTGTCATTTTCAAGATCTACAAGCCTTATCACCTTTGAATTTCCTATGTTATTGATTATTGTGTTTTGCTTGGAATCCGGTAAATAGCCCTGTTCAGAATAAACAGAAGAAATCTCTGTTGCAACATCAAATGTTTTCTTAAACCTTAAGGGGACCTCGGCTGGCTTGTAATTGCTTAGGGTCTTTTTTTTGGTGCCTTTGCTAACAAGAACATCATAATCAAGGCTGAATATGGTTGATTCATCAAGAAATTCTATGTTAAGTTTTAGATTCTTTGGATCTATTTTATAGCCTTTTGCTGCAAAGTCATAGAAGTTGTCAAGGCATGAAAGCATGTTGTCCTTGTAATATTCATTGAATTCTTTTTCAACATCACCAAGAGAAAATTGAACATTGTTGTTTCCATAAACATAATGGGATATGTAGAAGGTTCCCATGCCATAGTAGTCGTCGTTGCCTTCGATTGGGTATGAGTATGCCTTATACCTGCCTGACTGAAGACCGAGAAGTATTGTGCTGTTTTTCGCAAGGTTTTCATTGCATGATTCTATTGAATATTTTATTGAATCAGCTGCTGAAGAGAATGAACTGTCTGGCTCGGAAGATGGCTTATTTTTAACCAACTGCCAGGCCAAGATTATTATTGCAATTACTACTATGCCTATTATTATAAACAGTGTGGTCTGGCCCCTTTTTTGCGAAAGCATGATATGAATTATGGAACAAACTGATTTATAAGAATTGTGTCAATGCTTCATTTTCTGCATTCAGATAGAATTTTGTCTATTACTTCTTTTTTCCAGCCTGCGTTAAGCAGCTTTTGCTTGATATTTGATAACTTGGTGTTTCTTGAAATCTCTAGCTTGATGTATTTTCTGAGGCTTGCATACTTGTCCAGCTGGATTCTTGCCTTTGCTATGTTGATTGCGCTCTTTATCTCTGATTGCAACCAGCCAAGAGAAGAACAATCCAAGATTATTTTATTTTCGCTTATGCCTCGCTCCAAAGAGGACTTTACATAATTGTCAAGCTTCAATGCGCTCTTGCTATAGCCCAATTCCTTTTTTATTTCAATAAGGGGTTTTTTATTTCAACCATGGGCATGATTACTCGGTGTTTTGACTTACCTTCTTTAAGGCAAATCACAAGGTAAATAAAAGAAGAAGTTATAATAATTGCAGATGCTGCTATTGACACTGTGCATGGCAGTAATTGCCCATCTTTGACCAGATAAACATAAAACAGGATTGCAGATGCTATGAACAAGAACAAGGCAATGAACAGCTTTTTCTTAAGGCCTTTGCTTTTAATTTCCAAGGATTTTTTTTCTGTTTGCAGGAAAGTGTTGCTTTTTTCCGTATTTTTTTTGATTGAGGCGTTGTTGCTGTAAACGATGTAGAAAAATATAATGCTTGCCAGAAGGAGTGATGATGCCAAATATATTAGGCAGTTTTTCTTGGTTGGCTCTGCTGTTAACTGGCCGTAAGTTGAACGCGTTCTATTTTCTTTTGTTATTGGCGCATATTCAAGGGTATAGTTATCCAAATTTTCTTGCGTTGCGCCTTCTGTTGAACCTTCATTTTTTGGCTGGCATGACCCTGATGGCATGCAAACTTCATTATCTGGACATCTGCATAAGCCGCACCTTTCCACCAAATCCAATGTTGCATCGCAGTAATACGGCTTTTTTAGAGAGCATTGCCTTATTAGGGTGTTATCATTGCATGCAAAATTGCTTGCTAAGTATGGCTGTGTATATGGCATTGCTGATTCGCAGGCCTTGTCAACGCCGCTGCAGTCCTGGTCTATATTGTCAGAGCATATTTCCAGGGCCCCTGGATGCATTGAAGGGTCGTAATCATTGCAATCCAAATCAGAACAGAAAGAATCCTTGTCATAATCTGTCTGGTTTTGGAGGCATTCCCTGCAGCTTGCCTTGATATTATCGCAGTTTTCATCGATTTCATTGCTGCAGATTTCAGGGGCAAATGGGTGTATATTATAATTTGAATCATTGCAGTCTGTTTCATTCTGCGTTAACTGGCAATTCAATGAATTTTTTGAATAAAAGCCATCGTAGTCATTGTCAATGCAATCAACATTTCCTGTTGCCTGGCTTTGGATTGTTATGTTGCCACAGAAGCATTTGTCCATTTCAATGCCCCTTGATATTGGCAATTGGTCTTCAAAATCATAACAGAAATCTGTGTTTACATACCTTAGGCACTTGTCGTTAATGAAAGCTGTTGCATTATTTCGGCATGATAACTCAAAATTCTGGTTGCTGCACTGAACCGTAATATTTCTTATAGGGGTAAGGCATGTGTCATTCGTATTATAAATGGTGCTAAATGGCACTTCATCTTTTATTGTGCCAGTCATGCAGCCTTTTATCAGCTGAGCGCCTTTTATATTATGGAAATAGAACTTAGTCTTGCCATTTTTTTCCTCTATGAACATGCCTTGTTCATTATTTGATGATGGTTTGCGCCAGAATATCTTTACAGGATTGGTTGTTGCCTGCTGAATCCCGAAACCATTGTTGATGATTGTATATCCATTGTATATTATTTTTGTGCCTATGTTGAAAATACCCATTGTTTCGGTTGGGGTATTGCTGCATTCAAAAAACCCATCCTTTGTGAGAAAAAATAATCCAACTTGCTTATCCCCGCATGACGTGCCTGTAACCTGCTGCGCTGGATCCAATGGATCATTTGGATAAAGCTTCATCATCTTATTTGTTGGGTCATATGTTATTGATACTTTTCTTACTGCTTCCTTGAATTGTGATGTTGGAACAGACATTCCACCTAAGCCAAATATAAAATATGGTGATGAGGCATCATAGTCTATTTTACATCCAAGCCGGCCTTGCTCATATGGGCAGTAAAAATCAAAATCAAACAAGAATTGACCTTGGTTAAATGAGTCACAGTACCGGTCACTGCCTGTATCGACCCAAACCAGGCATTCATTGTAGCCTAAATACTCATTTATCGCCTTGCTTAAAAAATCATAATCCTCTGGATTAGCATCATAAAAATTTGGGCCTTTTGTAGTAAGACTTAACAAGTTAAAGAAATTTCCATTTAATTCAGGAAAAAATTCCATTAGCGTATCTCTCTTACTATAATCGCGATCTTCTGGATTAGGTTTTGTCAGATAAGGGGCTGTAAACATGCCATAACTGTATTGTGAAAAATCCAGGAACTTCAAAATATCCTGCTTGGTAAAATAATTAAAATGATCCCTGTATGCTTGTGGCAAGCCATCCTCCTCTGGATCACCATAACGATAGTCAACAAAACAATCTGATGTGTATATCTCTCCTGGTTCTCTGTCCATACAGTATTTTGAACCACCTGCGTAGCAAACATCACAGGATGGTGGCTCTAGAGAACCCATATCAAATGAGTATGTCCTGCAGCACCTATAATAATCAGGATCCTCAGAATCTGGTGGGCAGTACCTGTTTTCACGGCCTTCACAACGGGCTTGGACATATATTGGCAACAGCAACAAAAATGCAATTAATAGCATTATTAAAATAACCGTCTTAATTGACTGCGAAGTAGAATACATATCTGCGCTCCTTATCATTTTTTTGATCTACCAGCCTGTATATTGTTGAACTGCCTATGTTGTAAGTTGACAATATGATGTCCTTATTCAACACATAATTAATCGGAATGAGTCTTGTCGAGGCATGCTGCCTGGCTGATTCTGTTGCAACATTGAAAACCTTTTTGAAACGGTGCTCGATTTCTACAGGAGGATAATCGTACAATGTATGCGATTTTGTGCCTTTGCTTACAACAACTTCGTAATACAGTGTAAATACTGTGCTCTGGTCCAGGAATTCAAGATCGAGCAGCATGTTTTTTGGCTTTATGTTAAGGCCCTTGGTTTTAAACTCATCAAAATTTCCAAGGCATGAAAGTATGTTGTCCTTGTAATATTCATTGAATTCTTTTTCAACATCATCAAGAGAAAATTGAACATAGTTGTTGTTTACTGAAAAATGAGAAAGCATTATTGGGCCATAATCTTTATCTGTTTGCTGTATTGGGTTAACAACATTCTTGTAACGGCCACCTTGCAATCCTAGAAGCACAATGCTTTTTTCTGCTAGATCCTTGTTGCATGTTTCTATGGAATACCTTATAGAATCAACTGCTGAAGAAAAATATAACTCTGGCTCATTTTTTATCGGTGATTTCGTGATGTAAATTCCTAAAAGAACTACTGTTATTACAACGATTCCTATAACTATGAATAGCGTGGTTTGGCCTTTTTTTTTCCTATGCATTATAACAAATATAGCTTGGGACTTATTTATAATAATTGCTTATATCAGGGCAACAAGAAACTTTCGCGCTTTAGGTCTTCTGATATGTACATGCATTCTTTCTTGTTGAATGAGAAGTTCTTAAGGTGTTCAAGAAAGGAATTAAGCTCAGATGCATCATAGAATATTGCCTCAAAAAAGAATGCGCCAAAATCATCAATGCCATGAAGGCTGTTTATGCTATCAGAGCTTTCCAGAAACATTCTTGTTCTCCTTAGATCTGTTATCTTGGGGTTTAATATAAAAAATGTTCTTATGATTTCTGGCATCTTATTGAAATCTATGAGTATTGTGTACCTTTGTATTATTGAATTGTCAACAAGCCTTTTGATCCTGCGTGCTTTTTGGCTGGATATTTTCATGTCTATTGAAATGTTTTTTATGCTTTTCCTGCTATTTAGCCTTAGATGATTAACCATTTGCTTGTGGTGGTGATTTAGCATATTGGCCCTATTTTTATATGCTTTAAAAAGTCTGCCATGAAAATTGCGGAAAATTTGCGATTATGCTGAAAGAATTATGGTTTTTAGAATTTGAACCCTTTTAGCTTTGAGAATTTCTGCATTATCTTTGATGGATCCTTGCCTTTCATAAGCTTCATCAGCTTCTTGCTCTGTTTATGGTGCTTCAATAAATCTCGAACCGCTGATGGTGAATAGCCTGAGCCTTTTGCAAGCCTTTCAACCCTGCTGTTGTCAATTATATCTGGGTCTTCTAACTCTTCTTTTGTGCAGCTGTCCATTATGTATTTCCATTTCTTTAATTTTTCATCCTGGACATCAAGCATTTCCTTTGGTATGTTCATGCTGCCAAATCCCGGCATCAATTCAAGAATCTTGTTCAATGGACCCATTTTTTTCATGGCCTGCATCTGGTTGTAGAGATCTATGAAATTAAAATCGCCTTTCAAAAGCTTGTTGCTTAATTCTTCTGCATCTTCTTCCTTTACAATGCCTTGGGCTTTTTCGAGCAAGAGCTCTAAGTCTCCCATGCCTAGCAATCGTGAAACAAAACCTTTGGGGTTAAAGACCTCTATATCATCTTGCTTCTCGCCAATGCCAATGAATTTTATTTTTGCGCCAGTAATTGCTGTTGCTGTCAAGGCACCTCCGCCTTTTGCTGTGCCATCAATCTTTGTAACTATAACACCTGTTATCTTGCACGCATTATGAAATCCCTCGACCTGCTTCCTTGCTGCCTGGCCAATGTCTGCATTGATAACCAAAAGAACTTCATCTGGTTTTATTGATTCGTTTAGAGATTTTATTTCGTCAATCAGGTCTTGGCTTAAAACATCACGGCCTGCTGTGTCAACAAGCAACAAGTCATATTTTCTTGTTTCATCCTGGAATTTATTGTATATTTTTACAGGGTCTTTTTCTTTCCTGTCTGAAAAACATGCGACATTAACCTGTTTGCTTACCTGTTCTAACTGATCTATTGCTGCTGCCCGATGAACATCCAATGCCATTGTTGCTATCTTGTAGCCTCGCTTTGAATAATACTTTGCAATTTTAGAAATTGTCGTTGTTTTACCAGAACCATATAAACCTAATAGCATTATCTTGAATGGTTTTTTTGATTCTATTTTTATTTCGGATTTTTCCTCGCCTAGAAATTTTACAAGCTCCTCGTAAACGATTTTTATTATGTATTCTTTCTGGCTTGCACCTGCTGGAGGCTTTTCATCCAATGCACGCTTCTTTATTTCTTTTGTAAGGTCAAAAACAAGCTGCACATTTACATCTGCATTAAGCAATGCCTTCTGTATGTCCTTTATCAACTCGTCTATGAGCTTTTCGTCTACAAAAACGGACCTTGCTATCTTCTTCAGTGTTTCCTTTAAGCTGCTGCCTAGCTTGTCTAAAACCATGCTTTATCGACTGTATGGCTGTTTTATAAATCTATTGAGGTAAGGCCGTTTTAACTTATAGAAATGTTATTTTATTGGTTTTTGCACAAACCATTTTGGCATGTTAAACCTGTGCCTGAACAGCAAGAAACTGAGGAGAAGATATTACATAACTCATTTTCCCTGCTGCAGAAAGTTCTGCCTCTTATCCAACTACCTGATATCGGAATATCTGATGCCAGTCCAAAGTTAAAGCATGTATCTTTTGTACAATCGTCAAGTATGCCATTGCCAAGAGCTTACTTTTGGTGGAGCAATAAGAAAGCAAATATGTTCGGTGCATTAGTCAATGGCAAACGCCTATATAGTGAATGGTTTGAACGGCTTAATGCACACTCATTTGTTGATTTCATGAATAGGTTTGTTACAACATTAAATAAAAGAAAAAAGTATGTATTTGTATTAGACAATGGACCTTGCCATAAAGCAAAGATGACACAAAGATTTTTTAGCATCGCTGGGCGAGAATTATGCCATAGAATTTTTACCGCCTTATTCACCCCAACTTAATTGCATCGAAACATGTTGGAAGACAATTCGTTACAATGTAACGAATTCAAATATGTTTGATACTATTCCGAATTTGAAAAGTGGTATAGAAGTGTTCTTGGAGAAAAATGAGTTCATGTTAAACTCTACCGATTATTTAATTCGTCGACTATTAAGGTTTCTTACTACTGTAAAGAAATAATGGTGTTAAATTTTGAAATATTTAAAGCAAAGTTATTAAACAGAAGTTCGTTTAATTTTTCATGCAAGATTATTCTAAAGAAGAGGGCTTTAAGAAATCTGTTGAGAAATTGAGTATAGAGCTTAGGCTCAAGGGATTAAGTACTGTAACAGTAAGAGATTATTCATGGTTCATCAATAAATTCCTTGAAAAAACCGACAAGGACATCAACGAATTAAATGAGGATGACTGCAAGGCATTTGTAGCGAGCATGATAGACAAGAAATCAAAGAATACCATAAGCCTTGCAATCTCTGCATTGAAGTTTTTTTATTCTGATGTTTTAAACAAGCCTCTTTTGAAGTTCAGGGCACCAAAAAAGGATGAAAGGCTGCCAGAGGTTTTGACAAAAGAAGAAGTTAGAAACCTTATAGAATCTGCTGAAACTGAAAAATCAAAGCTGATGATGCTTCTTCTTTATTCTTCTGGGTTAAGGGTTTCGGAGCTTGTAAACTTAAGGCCTGGCGACATAAACCTAAAGGAGAAAATAGGGTGGGTAAGAAAGGGCAAGGGGAATAAAGACAGGATTTTTGTAATATCTGATAGCATCTTGAGCATTTTAGGAAATTATATGGAGAAAAACAAGGGATATAGCTATCTGCTTTCAAAAGACAATGCATTGACGACAAGGAATGTTCAGAAGATAATAAAACATGCAGCATTCAAGGCAGGCATAAGCAAGAAAATAAGCCCACATAGCTTAAGGCATAGCTTTGCGACGCATTTGCTTGATTCTGGGGTTGACATAAGAAAGATACAGGCATTGCTTGGGCACAAAAATATACAAACTACACAAATATATACACACATAAGCACAGAGGAACTAAAGAAGATAAAAAGCCCATTGGACTTGCTTTATGGCAATTGAAAATATAGAATATAAGAAACAGAAACTTATAATGCTGCAATGATGTCAAGAGAAGATGCAGATTACCATTATGTACACTCAAAAGAAATAGCTAAAAATAGCCTTGTTATGACAGATGAATTTCTTAGTATGATGAAAAGACTTGTTAATCAGAGGTAATGCACTGCGATGTATGATACAGATATCAGTACCTACGTAAGTAACCATATACGATTTTCATTGGCTCTATGCTTAGATATAAAAGAGCCTTACGGACGCCATAGCATCACTTTAAGAAAATCCCATTATTGATTAGCTAGTCTTAATTCCTACATGCAGAGGTACTGGATATAGATGATTATAATTTTACTTCCAATTTTGACATGTCAAAGAACTTGTTCATGTAATTGTCTGCTGACTTCACGCTGCGAAAGCCCCTGACTTTATCGCGGAGCTTTTTTAATGCAATTACCATGTTTTCCTCTGCCTCGCCAACTTCCTGCTCATCTACTATAATGGTGATGAAGTTATCCATGAAATTTTCTGAGCTAGATGAAGAATTATTCTGCTTTATAGAGGTTCTTAGCCCTTTCATGAATCTTGAAACGAATTGCCCTATCTGCTCGTCAGCAAGAAGCAATTGTTCTGATATTTTATGGATGTTATTTTCATCGTAATGTATAAAGAGCTTAAGATTGCTTTTGTTGACGTCTGGCTTGGCCTCTATTTTCCTGAATTTTATGACTATTCTGCGCATGATTCATTGTGGTGATGAAGAAATTTATAAAGATTTTTGTTGTATGGGGAGTTGGTTGGGCAGTATGAACTATTTCAGAAGATAGGATGTTAACTATCTCGTGATGGTTGGCGAGAATATCCCCTTAGGAATGGTCTATCTCTACTCTCTATCCAATGAGAACGTGTTTCTTTTAGATGAGCTAAGAGAGCCTTGGTGGATTTGAAGCCATTGCTTTCCGTGAGACGCCATGATGCTACCTCCACCGAAGGATCTCCTAAATAGATTCCCGACGGTATGTAGTAGCTTAGGTGCCTGTTTTGACATCTATAAACTTCTGGATTTATTCCACCCATTATTGTATCATTTGTTACCTTTCGTGAGGAGGGCTAGTTAGAACAACGAGTCCCTTTCCTGTTGCGAAGCCAAAATTAACAAAAGTCCATATTCCATTAATGTATTCGGTTGGCTTAAACACTATGTGTGTATTTCGTCTTACTTGAACTTCTTCAGTTCCTGAATTAAAAACAAAAACAGGCCCGCTATAGCCATGAAGAGATTCATTCGCTGCTAAAATTCTGTCATAAAGTTTGGCAAAATCACCCGAAGCAGAGAGAGCATATTGCAAAAGCGGATCGCTAGTTTCTTCGCCTTGCTTTATTCTTTTCCTTTATTCCTTAAGGGCTTTTTCCAACTCATTATTTGTCCTATCCGCTTCCCTCTTCAACGCAAACAAACACCCAAATAAGGTTTTCGGTGTATAAATTTGCCAAAGGATAATTTTTTAAAAGAGTATACCTTGATAATAGCATGATAAAGAAAAGCACTGCTGAAATAAAGATACCTAAGAACATTGTTGACCAGGTGGTTGGCCAGGAGAATGCGATAAATATAATCAAAAAGGCATCTAAACAGCACAGGCATGTACTTTTGATAGGCAATCCAGGAACTGGCAAGAGTTTAATAGGGCAGGCGCTGGCTGAACTCATGCCAATGGAAAAGCTTGTTGATGTGCTTGTTTATCCGAATATAACAGATGAGAATACTCCTCTAATAAAAACAGTGCCAAAGGGGCAGGGCAGGCAAATAATGACAAGGGCAAAGATACAAGCAATGTCCTCCTTCAAGAACCAGAATATAATAATGTTCATTGTAATAATAATAATAAGCTTAATACCCTATTATCTCTGGAAGACAAAGCAAATATCTGATGTTGTTTATGCTGCATCAATGATAAGCAGCATGGTTTTTGTTGTTGGATTCATATTGTTCATAAATTTAGGAAAGCGAATGAAAATCGGCGAGAATCAGGCAGTGATACCAAAACTTCTGATAGATAATTTTGAAAAAAAGGATGCGCCATTTATTGATGGGACTGGTGCGCATGCTGGTGCACTTTTAGGCGATTGCCTTCATGACCCGCTTCAGTCAGGGGGCCTTGGAACGCCACCCCATGAAAGAGTAGTGCCTGGAATGATTCACAGGGCTAATGGTGGGGTATTATTCGTAGATGAGATTGCAACACTGCAGCCTCACACCCAGCAAGAATTGCTTACTGCATTGCAAGAAAAGAAATATCCAATAACAGGGCAATCAGAAAGATCTTCTGGAGCTATGACTCGCACCGAGGCTGTACCCTGCGACTTTGTACTGGTTGCTTCTGGAAATGTTGAGACTTTAAACAATATGCATCCTGCCTTAAGGTCAAGAATAAGGGGATATGGATATGAGGTTTACATGAACAACAATATGGATGACACAGAAGAGAATAGAAACAAAGTTGTACAATTTGTCGCGCAAGAAGTTTCAAAGGACCAAAGAATACCTCACTTCAGCAAAGATGCTGTTGATGAAATAATAAATGAGGCAAGAAAAATGGCTGAAACATCTGGAAAGCTGACTTTGAGGATGAGGGAGCTTGGTGGACTAGTGAGAGCTGCCGGCGATATAGCGAGAGAAGAAAATACAAGCATTGTTGAAAGAAGCCATATAGAAAAGGCAAGAAAAACTGCAAGGCCTCTTGAGCAGCAGATAGCTGACAAGTATATTGAGAATAAGAAAAAATATGAAGTCATAGTAACATCAGGGCATAAAACGGGAAGAGTAAACGGCCTTGCTGTTATTGGCTCTAGCATAGCATATTCTGGAATAGTGCTGCCAATAGAAGCAGAGGTAACACCTGGTGGCAAAAAAGCAGAGTTCGTTGCCACAGGCAAACTTGGGCAAATAGCAAAAGAGGCTGTTAAAAATGTTTCTGCCATTGTATTAAAATTATTTGGAGAAGACATAATATCAAAATATGATATATTCATACAGTTTTTGCAAACAGCAGAATCTGGTGTAGAAGGAGATTCTGCTTCAGTTGCTGTTGCTGTTGCTGTAATCTCTGCATTGAAAAGAATACCTGTTAGACAAGATACAGCTATGACTGGTTCTTTGTCTATAAGAGGAGAAGTTTTGGCTATTGGTGGAGTGACAGCTAAGATAGAAGCTGCTATAGAAGCAGGCATAAAAAGGGTCATAATACCAAAAACAAATGAAAGAGATGTTGTACTGTCGAAGGAAAATAATGAGAAAATAAACATAATACCTGTTTCTACTATATATGAAGTTTTAGAAAAAAGCCTGGATTGGAAGGGAAAAGAAAGTGTTATGAAACGGATTATGGATGCAAAAAAACATAAAGGTTAAGTAATTCTAATAACCATAAAACTTTAAAACTCAATTAAAGACAAAATTAGCAAGGGCTCGTAGCTCAGCCTGGCTAGAGCAACTGACTCTTAATCAGTAGGTCGTGGGTTCAAAGCCCACCGAGCTCAAAACCATTATTTAAATTTTAACGCTTATTTCGTCTTATAGAAGTAATCTTCTTTATTTGACTTAAACTCTGCTTCATCATCATTGCTAGAATGTCTTAGCAACAATATAATTACAATTGCAATTATTATGGCTAATAATATTATGCCTGGTATAATATACCACCATATTGAAGTCTTTTCTTCAATGAAGCAATCTACAGGGCAGTTTTCTTCATTTTCAAAGTCATTGCATATGCCATTATTGTTGCATGCTGATATAATGCAATCTTCTGGGCAATTATCCTGTGTTTCTGATGATGGATTGCAATAAGCATTGCCGCATACTTCTCCTTGAGATTTTGGAATGCAACCACTAGAATATTCACAAACATAGCCTTGCTGGCAGTTTGTTGATGAGCCCCATTCAAGGCAGCCATCATTATCATAATTATCGCATATTTGGTATGTGTTTTCTCCGTAACACTGCTTGCTTCCTTCTGGAGAGCATAAATTGCTGCAGCTTGTTGTTTGAGGGCTTTCTTCCTCTATGCACTTTCCACTGTCACAAACCAATCCTGAACAGCAGCTTCTTCCATAGTAAGGACCGCAGCTTCTATTTTCTAATATGCAACCGCTGCTTCCTCCACTGCTGCCTCCGCCGCCAGAACCGCCGTTTCCACTGCCATCATCATTGTCGTCATCATCGCTTTGACAGGTTCCGCTGTCACATATTAAGTCTGAACAGCAGTCTGAATCTGCCGTGCATAATTCATCTTCATCGTTGCATGATTGTGTTGAGATAGTTGAGTTCCAATGGCCGAATACAGGCAGATCGCCTGATATGCCATAAGTTAAACTTGAATATAAGGGATCATTGTCTAAATTTGAATTTTTAAATGAAAATGTGCTTGATAATGGTCTGTAAACACCTATTGTATCAATTTTATCTTTATTCCAGTCCCCCATAATTGGCTTATCTGTAGCACCATTGCCAAATGTTATTTTTGTTATTGTACCATTTCGATGGCTTAGATAAAATGTTCCTGATGATGGCCTATAAATACCAATTTCATCATTATTATTTTCATTTATATTGCCAACAATCGGCAAATCGTATTGCCTTCCCAAATTAATTTTGGTGTCTTCTGCACCATCACTGTTAGAATTTCTTAA
>JAGVXQ010000002.1 GCA_018303705.1 Candidatus Woesearchaeota archaeon | reverse complement strand
AATCACAAACAACTATGGAATAAAATACTTTAATTTTTTTATTTATGTTTGGGTTGATACTTTAGTATTTCAACAATCCAAAACAACTTTATAATCTGCTTACAACATATAATAGAAAACCATAAAGTTAATAAATATCTGATGGAATATGTTAATCAAGAGTGCAAGATGGGAAAATTCAGTTGCTCAAGATGCAGGTATATATTTACCATGAAGGCCAAAAGCAAGGCTCCTTTGACGTGCCCAAATTGCGGCAGGCAAGGTAGCGTTTCAATAATGCCTGATGCAGAGAGCATAATAAGGGAAAGCAATTTTGCCTGAGCAGGTTTAAAAATCTGTTTTTCTTTCTATATTGCATGGAAATATTAAGAAATATAAGAATGGTGGGCCTGGCATTGTACCTGGTTAAGGAAAAACTGCTCGTCATATCAGACTTGCATCTCGGAATGGAAGAGGCAATGAGCAGGCATGGCTTCTTGATACCAAGGTTTCAGCTCAAAGATACTGAGAACAGGCTAAAGGCAATATTTGAAAATAACAAAGTTGATACTGTGGTGTTTAACGGAGACATAAAGCATGAATTTGGCTTGATATCAAGGACAGAATGGCTTAGCATATTCAAGCTTCTTGATTTCGTTGGAATATACTGCAAGAATGTTGTATTGATAAAGGGAAACCATGACATATTGCTCGAGCCGATAGCGAAGAGGTTTAACATAAAGGTGCAGGATTATTACAAGGTAAGCGAGTATTTCATATCACATGGAGACAAGATAATTGACAACCTAGATTTTCAGCAGTCCAAAACGACCATAATAGGAAATGAGCATGCTGCAATATCCCTTAGGAAAAGCGGAAGAAGAGAAACATACAAGTGCTTTTTGCTTGGCAGGTTCAAGGATAAGAAGCTTATAGTGATGCCGTCTTTTAACACAATGGTTGAGGGCACAGATATTTTGAAGAACGAGCTTATTAGCCCTATGCTAAAACAGGATTTAAATGACTTTAATGTTTATGTTGTTGCTGACAAAGTGTATAATTTCGGAAAAGTTAAGGACGTAGAAAAGCTTTGAAGTCATATGTTTTTCTTAATCCTTTCTAGCCAGAAATCTCATACTTTAGTGCGTGAGATGGATGGCTTGCAACATTTCACTAGTTTAGACTAGTGGCGTAACTCCAGCTAAAAGCGTTTCTTATTCAAAATGATGGTTCTCCAAAGAATCTCAGCAATACAATCAACTACGTAAATAATTATATGGCTACATTAAGATTATTTTTAGATATGATAGAAACATTTATATAATAGTTATATGTAGATTAAACTATGAAAATTAGAGAACTCTTTAAAAAACTAGAAGGAATACAAACTATTGAATCCATAATGGATGCTTTACAAGTAGATAAAAAAACAGCTGTTTACTATGCCTATAGGCTCAGAAAAGAGGGCTATGTAAAAACAAAGAAACAAAGCAATAATCACAGGGTTTATAATATATCTTTTGAGAATAAACTAGGCGGAAAGAGTTACTATGAAATTATTAACCAACATTCTCCCATAAAAATAGCAACACCATTTATCTATAAGATATATGGCAAAGAGCCTAGCTTAGAGGAGACTTTAGTCTATGCAATTAAAACAAAAAGTCTTAGAACAGTTCTCGCTTCCTTGGCTTTATTCAAAAAAATAGCAAACTGGGTAGAGTTATATAATCTTGCAAAGGAGAATCATATCGAAAGACAAGTTGGAGCATTGTATGATATTGCACGCAACATAATGAAAGTGAGAAAGATGTCTAAAAAGTTCATGAATAATTCTCTGCCAAAAGAAAGATATAAATTTGAGTATGTCATCCCCCAATTAAAATCAGATGACTTTAAGGAAATTGAAAAGAAATGGAAAGTCCACGTTCCCTTTAACATAAAAGATTTGGAGGAATACAAATGATTACGATTGATAAGCAGCAAAAGTTATTGTTAAATGTATCAAGAAGACTAAAGGAGAAATTAACTGCGTACGCCATAGGCGGAACTGCAATGATGCTTTTAGGGTTTAAAGAAGCAACACTAGACATAGATATTGTATTTGAAAACGAGAAAGACAGAGATATATTTAAGTCGGCAATAAAATCTTTAGGATATCAGGGAATGGATGCCCTTCAAGTTTATGGCGCAAAAAGAAATCAACCACAAATGTTCAGGTTAAACGATGAACGTTTCGACTTGTTTGCGGTTCAAGTGATTGATTTTATTTTTTCGGACAACATGCACAAAAGGGCTGAACAGATTCACCAATTTGGAGATAATCTTATCTTAAAGATTGCAAATCCACATGACATAATATTGATGAAATGCGCAACTGATCGCCTTAAAGACAAAGACGATGCGAGAAATATTATCAATGCCACAAAAATTAATTGGGATATATTAATCGAAGAAGCCAACAAACAAATAGGGCTTGGCAAAGAAAGAGCTGCCTTTGATCTCGGTTGTTTTTTAGAGGATTTAAAAACTCAGATGAAAGTCGACATCCCAAATGGAATATTAGATAAACTTTTTGAAATAGTTCAAAATCAGGCCAAACAAAAACAGAAAAAACGACAAGGATTGTAACTATCTTAGACAATGCCAAGAAGCTCCAGATTCTTACTACTTTTTATGCTGGTGTGCCCTTGATGAAGGCCATTGACGTATCGCTTTCGCTCTTTTGATATGAATTTATTGTTGATTATATTCCATAGGGCAGCTATTCCATGGCAAGCTATGAGGCATCTGCTCAAACTGGAATGAACTTTTTGATATATTCCATTGTTTTTTTTCCATCAATTTTTCCTTTGTATTTTGACATTATAATTCCCATCAATGCATTCGGGCTTAGATGCTTGTTTGATGCCATGATGTTTTTTATTTCTTCCTTTATGGTGGAATCATCGACAGGCCTGTAGTTCTTGATGCTTAATTCTTTTCCAAGAGACTTATCTTCAAGGATTTTTATCATTGCATCCTTTGTTATTTTGTTTTCATTAAGCAGTTCAAGGATAGACTCTATTTCATCATTGCTTGCTGAGTAATTGAACCTTGACTTTGCTTCCTTTGGCAATTCCACTATTGAGTGTATTATTATGCTGGGCTGTATATTCTTAAAACGGTCTGCTAGAAGCCTGAAATAATCCTCATCTTCCACCATTCCAAGTGCAAGGTCTGGGTTTATTTTGAATTCCTTTTCAAGCTTCATTGCCTTGTGTGTAAGCAACTCTGGAATTTTTATTTTGTTCAGCATTTCTTTCGTGATTGTTATTGTCTTATGGTCTGTTTCAGGGTACATTCTTGAGGAGCCGGGCATAGGCCTAAGGAACGTTGTTGTGAGATCTTGGTTTACTCTTCTTACTTCCGATTGGTATTCTTTCAGGCTTAGAATACGGCTTATTTCATTTTCTATGACCTTTGGAATAGACCTTAGATCCTGGAAGCCTTTCAGCTCTATTCTTGGCTTGTTTTGTATTGAGAGATTAATGTCCTGGCGTATGCTGCCTATGCCTCTCTTGACTTTGCCTGTTGACCTTAAAATCATGCCTATTATTCCTGCGACTTCCTTTGCATGGTCAGGGTCTTTTATAGAGGAGCCTGTTGCAATCTCAACCAATGGGATTCCAAGCCTGTCAAGCCTGTATGTTGTTGAATTACTATCTTCATTGATTTTTTTTGCTGCCTCTTCTTCCAAGCATATAACGTCGATGCCAACTTTGCCTTTTGATGTTTCAATGTAACCATCTGTTGCCACCAATGCTGTCCTTTGGAACCCTGAAACATTGCTGCCATCTAAAACTACCTTTCGCATGAACTGTATGTTCGGAATGATCTTTGCGTTTAGAAGCAATGATATTTCCAATGAGGCTTTCAATGCGTCTTGGTTTACTTCACGCGGGGGTTCCTGGTCTAGTTCAAGAAGGCAGCTTGAGATAGAGCATGCCTCGTAGAAAAATGTTTTGCCTTTTTTTATTTCATGCAATGCTGCTATGTCTTTTGTTCCTAGTTCGCCTGCAGAGATGTGGAGCTTTCTTTCGAAAAAAATGTCTGGCTTGCTCGCGTCATTTACTATGCTTTGGCACTTGCAGAATAGCTTATGAGTTTCAAGCTGCTGGTGGCATTCTATGCCGCATTTGAAATTAATGCTTTTGTAGTCCATTTTTCCTTTCCCATATTAATTTATTGTTTCTTGTTACCTTTCTTATCCTGTGCAATGGCAGCTCAAATGCCTTATTGCCTGCTTTTATGGTTAAAAAGGCATTGAAATCTTTTATGTCTCTGAATTTGAATGATTTTTTGCTTTTTAATATTCTGTCTTCGTAGAAGAACATGTATTCTTCCTTGTTTAGGTTATTGTCAAACCTGATTCTGTTAAGCATTTCTCTGATCGAGATCATTTGTTGTAAGGTACTCATCCGGCAATATGCGGTCTTTTATTTCTCCCCTGAGATTTTTTGTAATCAATTCCTTGACTTGAGTTCTTTTATAATTGGCAAGAAGCCAGGCAAGCTTTATGTATGCTGTTTCTGCTGTCATGTCTTCTGCTGGAACCACGCCGAGGTTTAACAAGTCACGGCCTATGCTGTAGACGTTCATGTTGACGCTGCCAAAGATGCACTGGGATGCCATTACAACAATGCAGCCTGATTTTATTAATTTTTTAATTTCATTGAATATCTTTTTGTTTTCATTGCTTTCTGCAATCGGCATATGGCCAAGACCTGTGCCTTCTATTACTAATCCTTTGTAGCCCTTAAATGCCTTGATAACACTTGAGCTCATGTTCGGATATGTCTTTAAAATTCCGACTTTGGTTTCAAGCTTTGGTTTAAGAATGTTGTGAATTGGCTTTTCCTTTTCAACTTTCTTGAACAATTCAACTGTCCTTGTTTTGTAATTGACTCTTGCAATTGGCTTGTCGTTTATTGCCTTGAATGCGTCACGCCTTGAAGTGTGAATCTTTCTTGTTTTTGTACCGGGCAATATCAAGCAGGCATCATCAGAATGGGATTCGTGCATGCATATAGCTATTCCATGAAAGCTAGTTTTGTTTATGAATTCTATGGCACATATGAGATTCATTGGAGCATCACTGCTTCCCCTGTCAGATGAGCGTTGTGAGCCTACTAAAATAACAGGGATTTTTATATGCTCAAACATGAAGCTTAATGCTGCTGCGGTGTAGTGCATTGTGTCTGTGCCATGGCCAATGATTATGCCTTTAATGCCTTCTGAATCAGCTTCCTTTAATACAGCTTTTGCTATTTTTATATAATCATTAAAAACCATCTGGTCAGAAAACATATTGCTTATAAAAACACTTTTTATGTTTGCTATTTCATTTATTTCTGGAAACAATTCAATCAATTCTTCTGGCTTGAATCTCGAGCTTACTGCGCCCGTTTCATAATCCACGCGAGAAGCTAGAGTGCCGCCGGTATGCAATATGGCTATAGTTGGAAGGCCTTTTTTATGCTCAAACTTTTTTTGAACATTAACATCTTTTTTTCCTGCTTTGTTAAGAAGCCTTATGCTTTTTATTTCATCTTTGCTGATTCCTATGTTGTAGCCGCTTTTTAGCTTTAGAAAAACTGTTTCTTTTGTGGAATTAGGCATTACTTTGCCGATGTAATTTGTGCCTTTAGCAATAATTTCTATAATATCACCAATTTTGTATTGCATAAACATGAAAGAATAAGATTGTTTAAAAATCTATCTATATACTGTGAAATATATATTGCATTGGAATAATGTTTATATATATGTTTGCTGTTATTTATTTAAAAATTTCAGAATAATTCATCTTAACTTACTGGTTTAATTGGGCATTAAACCTTGGGCAATTCAAGATGAATTGGTATTGGGCTTATCTCTTAGTCAGTTTTGTAACCAAGATTATTAGTCAGAGTTATAAGATTTGGGTAATCAAAAACTCTTTCTGAGGAGTAAGTATGTTTAACTTACTTATAAGTATTATTATGCTCGAGTATATACTTGAGGATAAACCAAAATAAAAAGGGGGGCAAAGAAAATGGAGTTTATCGTACAAAACGCAATAAAAAGCGCAAGTGAAAACAGCTTTGACCAAATGAACAAGATTGGCCAGGCGAACATAAAGGTTGTTGGGTGTGGAGGCGGAGGTTCTAATGCAGTAAATTGGCTATACAAAAAGGGCATACAAGGAGCAGAGGTTATAGCCATGAACACAGACAAGCAGCATTTGGACTTAATGAACGCTGACAGAAAGCTTTTGATAGGAAAAGACTTGACAAGGGGATTAGGATGCGGAGGCTATCCTGAAAAGGGAAGGGACTGCGCAAAGGAATCAATTCATGATATTAAGGAGCTTATGAAGGATGCTGACATGGTGTTTGTATGTGCTGGCCTTGGTGGAGGAACAGGCACAGGTTCAGCTCCTATCGTATCACAAATTGCAAAGGAACAGGGAGCCATTGTCATTGGAACTGTAACCATGCCTTTTGAGATTGAAAGGGCAAGAATTGACAAGGCTGAGTTCGGATTGCAGCAATTAAGGGATGCTTCAGACACTGTAATAGTAATTGACAACAACAGATTGGTCCAGATAGCAGGAAACTTGCCAATAGAGCAGGCTTTTGCGGTTGCCAATGAGCTGATAGCCACAATGATTAAGGGAATAGTCGAGACTATAGCTGTACCATCACTGGTTAACTTAGACTATGCTGATGTAAAGGCAATAATGGCAAACGGAGAGGTATCTGTAATAGGCATTGGAGAGTCTGATTCAGAACACAGAGTCGAGGAAGCTGTAAGAAGGGCATTGAGCAATCCTTTATTGGATGTAAACTATGAAGGTGCTACTGGTGCTTTGCTGCATGTTACTGGAGGCAATGACCTGACATTGGACGAGGTGTCGAAGATTGGAGACATGGTAACAGAGGCCTTGGATGCGGATGCTAATGTAATATGGGGAGCAAGAATAAGCAATGACATGAAGGGAAGAGTAAGAGTGATGACTATAATTACGGGAGTGAACAGTCCATATATCCTGGGGAAAGTTGACAAAAAGAGGCAAGTTGCAAAATCCGTTAGGATGAGCGAAGAGCTTGGGATAGACTTAGTAAGGTAAACTTCATTGTTTTAGGGACATATTCCTCCTGAAAAGGAGGACACCCCTTAAAACCCTGCTTTAGTCTTTTGCTAATGCTCTTTGCCGGGCATTAGCATTTATTTTTCTTCAATTTTTTTAATTAAATCATGGCTTAGATATTGTGTTTTGGTAATAACATATTAATTTATAATGATGTTGGGCTTACCAGAGTGATGGCAGATACTTATGTGAAAGGTGATGAATTTGTGAGAAGACTTCTTAGGGGAGAAAGTATTTTTGAAAACATAGAATTAGAGCGTAATTTTAACCTGAACCAACACAGTCTTTTTAGTGCGCTGCAAGAATATTTAAGATCATACATTGTTCCCAGCAGGAGACTGTCATTTAATTATTCTATTTTTGCTGGATTAAAAGCAAAGGGCCTTTATCTGCCTCGTTTAAATGGAACTTGTTTGGAATTAAGCCAAGCCGAATTGGATGGAGCAACCTTGGATGGGGCATTTTTTTCTGGCGCAATACTGAACAAAACCAGCTTTAAAGGCGCAAGCATGGTCAGCGTTAATTTTGACATGGCAACACTTATTGGAACAAAATTCAATAAAGCAAATTTAACTGATGCTAATTTTCATGATTCATGTGCTTCAGCAAGTTTTGAAGAGGCAATTTTAGTCGATACATGTTTTGACAGTGTTGATTTAGTTGGAGCCAATTTGAATGGAGCCGATATAAGAGGTACAAGGTTTAGGAGAGCAAATGTTGGTAAAGGGGGATTGGATAATTGCGTAAACTTG
The DNA here is from genome assembly GCA_018303705.1 of Candidatus Woesearchaeota archaeon. GTDB lineage: Archaea > Nanobdellota > Nanobdellia > SCGC-AAA011-G17 > JACPNG01 > JAGVXQ01. The sequence continues at coordinate 3,735 of JAGVXQ010000002.1, read as the reverse complement.
CATCTTGCAGACACAAGCGGAATGATAGTAGTTGATTATCCTAGAGTATATGGGGCAAAAAGGTAATTAAAATGACTATAATCCAAGTTTGTGGTGCATTTTTTAGGAGAAGATATAACGACATAAAAGTAAATTCTTCTAGAATAACTGTTGATCCAGGAAAAACCTATGCTGCGAGAGTGGCCTTGTTTGATTCTAAAGATGGTTTAGAAGCGGAGCTTAGTTGTTATGCTACTGGTGATGATAGAGATCTTGAGATGGGCACTGTTTGGAATGCATGCTTATGCAGGTGGGATGCAAATAATCGTGAAAAAGGCGAGAAAGAGTATAGAAAAATTGTTGACGCTATCAATGAAGAAAGATATAGCATCCATATAGAACCATCAGGAGAGATTGTATCGTTTAGGTATTGGTCATCAGATGAAAAACCGGGTGTAGAATAACAGGAATTATTTCCTGATTCTTTTTAAAAAATCCTTTATCAGGCTTCCGGAAGGCATCTTCTTAGAGCCATATTCATTTATTGATGTTGTGATTTCAAGGCCATATTTTTTCTCCTTTTCAATCTCTGAAGGGTAGCCTAGAGTTATTACTGCTTCTATGTTTATGCTTTCAGGGATTTTTAGAATCCTGTGCAATGCGAAGTCGTCAAAGGCTGCAACAAAGCATGTGCCAAGGCCAAAATCTGTTGCTGTTAACATAATGTTCTGGGCTACGATTGCACAATTCTGTACTGAGTATTTCTTGCCGTACTCATTATAGTTGTCAATGACTTCCTGGTAATCATTACATATCACAATATGAACAGGAGCCTGAGACATCCATGATTGGCTTAAACAAGCTGTTGAGATTTCTTTGATTTTAGATTCATCTATAACTATTATGAAGCGCCAGTTTTGTATGTTGCCTGATGAAGGGGCTTCCTTTGCGATGTTTAGAACTTCAAGAACTTCTTCTATTTTTACTTGCTTATTCTTGTAGCTGCGAACAGAAGAACGTTCTATTATTGCCTTTGTGAGATCCATACAAAAACTTTTAAACATGGAACCTTTTATAGTTTTCTATGGATTATGAAATGCTTGTTTATTGCTATGATTCTCTGGACAAGACAACTAAAAGGCTTGAAAAGACAAGCATAATAGCAAAACTTCTGGAAAAGACAGGAAAGGATGACATAAAGAAGATAATTTACTTGCTGCAAGGCAGTGTTTTTCCTCAGTGGGATGAAAGGGTTTTGGGCATGAGTTCCATGCTGGTAATAAAGACACTTTCTTCTGCGACAGGAATTAGCAAGGACAAGGTTGAAAGGCTGTGGAAAAAAGAGGGTGACTTAGGCATAGCTGCTGAGTTGCTAGTAGGAAATACAAAGCAAAAAACGCTGATGCAAAACAAGCTTACCGTTGATGTTGTGTTCAATACCTTAAGGAAGATATCAGAGCTAACAGGCAAAGGCAGTGTAAACAAGAAGGTACAGATAATTTCAATGCTTTTGTCAAATGCAACACCCCTGGAGGCAAGGTATATTGTAAGAACTGTGCTTAACACTTTAAGAGTTGGAATAGCAGAAGGCTCGATAAGGGATGCAATAACATGGGCATTTTTTAATGATGAAATAAAACTAAGGTATGATGAGCATGAAAATACATTCGAAGTTGACAGGAAGGTTTACAATGAATATATAGATTGCGTACAGGCAGCGTATAATGTAACAAATGATTATGGAGAGGTTGCGCTAACAGCAAAAACAAAGGGGATAGTTGGACTGAAAGAAGTCAAGATAGAGGTTGGAAAGCCAATAAACCCTATGCTGGCGATAAGGGTTGAGAGCGTTGATGAGGCACTTGATGCATTAGGAAAGCCGGTGTTGTGCGACTTGAAGCTTGATGGCTTTAGGCTGATAATACATAGAAATGGGAATGAGTTTTGGCTTTATACAAGAAGGCTGGAAAATGTAACAAAGCAGTTTGCAGAGATAATACCAATGTTCAGGGAGCATGTGAAAGGAAGCTCTTACATAATTGATTCAGAGGTTGTTGGCTATGACCCAAAAACAGGGAAATACTTGCCGTTTCAGGCGATGTCACAAAGAATAAAGAGAAAATATGACATAGAAAAAATAGCCAAGGAAATACCTGTTGAAGTGAACATATTTGACATTCTTTTTTATGAGAACAGGTCTATGATGGAAAGAACACAAGAAGAGAGGCGCGAGCTCCTGGAAAAAATTGTTAAAGAAATTCCGAAGAAGATAGTGCTGACAAGGAAAATAGTAACTGATGACCCAAAAAGGATACAGAAATTCTTTGATAATGCAATCAAGAGAGGCTTGGAAGGGGTTATGATAAAGAGCTTAAGCACGAAATATGTTTCTGGAAGGAAGGTTGGCGGTTGGGTGAAGCTGAAGACAATACTTGAGACACTGGATCTGGTGATTGTTGGGGCTGATTATGGCGAGGGGAAGAGAGCAAGGACATTGAGCAGCTATACAGTTGCATGCAGGGACAAAAATAAATTGCTTGTATTAGGAAAGGTTTCAACAGGGATAAAGGAAAAGGAAGGGGATTTCACATATGAAGAGATGACTAAAATGCTGAAACCATTAATAATCGAGGATTTGGGAAAGCATGTTAAGGTAAAGCCTAATATTGTAATAGAAGTCTCTTATGAGGAGATACAAGAATCGCCTACGTATGATTCTGGTTTCGCGTTGAGGTTCCCGAGAGTTTTAAGAATAAGGCTTGATCGTGGCATTAAAGACATAAATACAATTGGCGACATCAAAAGAATATATGATTCGCAGCGCGGAAAGAGTTGATTCCCTGAAAACCAATATAATGGTTTATGCATATTGGAATTGTTCACTAGTTTGTTATTGCATAATAACACAAAACATTTTATAAATAAATTAAGTAGTCACTTTATGATAGAAACTAAAATATTTTGTGTCATTTAACAGTTCTAAAATAATAATGTTTAAATAGGGGTGTATTACTATCAGGAGTAAGTTTATGCTGGTATACAATACACAGTGATTATTTGCAGTAATGAGCATACAATTAAAATTAAAAAAGAGGGGTGCTTCCTGGGAGGAAATGAATTATGATAGTGAAAGAAGATTTTTTAAACAAGCTAAGGCGATCATTCAACCTCAACTTATATGAGGTGAAAATCTGGACTGCTTTGCTGTCAAGGGGGGTTTCGACTGCAGGTGAGCTGTCTGATATTGGAAACGTGCCTAGGTCAAGGGCATATGATGTTCTAGAATCTTTGGAAAAAAAGGGTTTTGTTGTGATGAAGCTTGGGAAGCCTATAAAATATATTGCTGTCGAGCCGAAAGAGGTTGTTGAGAGGGTAAAGAAATTAATAAGAAATAATTCTGATGAGTTATTGAAGAGGCTTGATGACTTAAGAGGGACTGATGTTCTTAGGGAGCTTGACACTTTACATAAGGAAGGCATAGAATTCGTGGAGTCAACTGACTTGTCTGGTGCCATAAGGGGAAGGCACAACATATATACGCATCTTGAGCTGATGATAAAGAATGCAACAAAGAGCGTTAACATAATGACTACCTCTAAAGGGCTTATAAGAAAGGTTGATGCCTTGAAGCCCGAACTGGAGAAGCTTAGCAAGAAGGGAATCAAGATAAAAATAGCTGCACCAATAAACAAGGAATCTGCTGTTGCTGCAAGGGACTTGTCAAAGATAGCTGATGTAAGGAATGTTGACAAGATG
>JAGVXQ010000017.1 GCA_018303705.1 Candidatus Woesearchaeota archaeon | reverse complement strand
AACCCAGATAAGCACCATAAAGAACATAAACAGCAACCTGATAAAAGTAAATCTTCCATCGGGGTCTTTTACCCAGCAGGAAATACTTTACAAGATAGTGGACAACAACATACGGGTCCTTATGTTCTCCATATTGTTCTCATTCTTCTATGGTGCTGGCTCTATCTTCATACTCACGTGGAATGCCTCAGTAATAGCTGGCGCAGTAGGAATATACATCAGGACAAACCTAAGCAAAATTTCCTCTATATTCGGCCTTACCCAGATAAGCAATTACTTCTCAATATTTTCCATAGGCTTCATGCGATATTTGACTCACGGTGTATTTGAAATACTTGCATACTTCATAGGCGCTTTAGCCGGAGGAATAATATCAATTGCAGTAATAAAAAATGACATATACAGCAAGAGATTCATGCACATAATGAAGGACGTTTTCCTTCTCATGGTGCTTGCAGTTGTTATAGTGTTTTTGGGGGCATTAGTAGAAGTTTACATAACTCCACGGCTGTTTTAAAATGGAACTAAGGCCTATACACAAGAAAGAAAGCAACACCCTAAAGAAGCTGGCTCCTGTATTCATAGGTCTGTTCATAATAGCTATAATGGTCCTAAGCGTTTTAGATCTAAATAAAAACAATGAAGACGAAGCATCTTACAATGGCTACGAATTCACAAGGGCCAATGGCCTCTGGGTCACCTACATAAATGACCAAAGGTTACAGCTAAAGTACCTTCCCCAAGACCTTGAAAACATAAGCGCTGACATCAGCTATGGCAACCTTCTCCTTGCAGAAAAGATATACTTCTCGTTTGACCCTGAAAACCAGGCATTGTTCCCTCCTGCCAATGAATTTCTTGGAAAAAAGAATCTAATTGGCATAGCCCAACAGCTTACTTTAGCCTGTCCATATGACAACAATGCCTGCAAATCTCAAAACCTCCCTGTAAAAAGCTGCAGCGACGCAAATGACAAAACATCAGTGATATTGATGGAATACTCAAACTCTACCTCTATAATCATGGAAAGCAATTGCTTAAGGATTTCCGGCACCCAAGAAGGAATCACAAAAGTCATCGAGAAGTTAATTTTAAAAAGATTTGGTATTATATAACTGCATGTTAAACACATACGAAAAAAGAGCCAAGTACATAACACTGTTCCTAACAGTCTTCCTGCTTGCGTTTCTAGGCCTCTATTTCTTCAATTCCCCAAAAACACCTTCCTTCTATTACACAGGATTTTTTGTACAAAAAACTGATGCAGGCTACAGGACAGAGGTCTTCATAGATAACAAGGGCCCTTATTACATAAACACAATATACTCTCCAAAGGACTCTGAAGCCATACCCATAGATTTCAATTCGCGTGATTCCCTTATAAAAAACAGGAAAAACATCTACATAGCATTGGATCCTTATGACACTAATCTCACTGGAACAACAACACAAGCAGCATTGGAGCTTAACAACATAATAGAGCCATTGTTCAACATAAGGGTTTCATCAGCCTTCATCAAAGAAAAGGATAACTATACTGTAAAGACCTGCCCTACTGAAAACAAAGAAGAATCTGTAATATTGCTTAGGCTTGGCAATGAAGCAAAAGTATTAAAAGAAGGCAATTGCGTAATATTGCAGGGAAAGGAGCAGCTGGACATATTAAAGGAAGCTGATGCCATCATATTCAGCCTGCTGGAAATAAGAAAGCAGGCCTAAAACTCAAAAGTCCAACAAAAGCAAAAATCAAGAAAAATGAAAAGATTACTTGTACTCTTGGCTTTGTTGATATCTATGCAGTCTTCTTATGCCTTGGAATTATATGACTTAGATTGCTTCAACGATGGCCATGCCACGATAATATTATCAGGGAACAACGAATCTAAAGCATACACAAAGGACATAAAACTGACAGTTGACAACAACCAGGTTGAAGGCTCATGGAGCAGTTTGTTCATAAAAAAAACCAGCATAATGGACCAGAAGTATGGCACTTTCACTTCAAAAGAAGGCATATTCAAGGAAAAAAACACATACAACATAAATGTTGATTACGTTCTTGTAGAGAATTCTACAGCCTCATACAAAGAAACAATATCGTTCCCAATAGAATGCCCTGGCCTTTTGTTCTCATGCACAATACTAAACCTGTCTGTCTCAGACTGCTACAACCAGGAAGGCATATTCACAGCCATAATAAATGCACAAGGCCTAATGCAGTCAAAAGATTCTACGATGCAGCCTGACAAGGTTATTTCATTCACTATAAGGTCAAAGAACAATTACATTGACAAAAACAACTTCAACTCGAAAGAAGGGGATTTACCTGCCAATTACACAATAAGCAGCATAGGCAATGACAATTACAAGCTTGAATTTGAACTTGATGCCAACACAGTAAACAGTATGTTCATAGAATTCAATGATGAATTATTCAAGCCATGCAACAGGAATGTTCACAGCAAAGTTAAATATTATGACTTGAAAGAATGCTCATTAAAGCCGCCGCAGGATGAAATCCAAGATGAAAAGAATCAAGTCAAAGGGCAAGAAATTAAAAGCGAAACAGAAGCAAGCAAGAGCCCTGAAAATATTATTCCAGTAACCAAAGAAGATTTAAACCCGAAGAATATAGTTATATTGTCTGCCACAGTACTCTTGATTGGCATTGTCATAATCTACTGGCTTAAAAGGCGAGAAATAACCTCATAATGGCTCAAAGAGTTTTGGTTGGCTGTCCAACGTCTTTCCACAAGGAATATTGCTTAAAAGAATACGCAGAATCCATTAAAAGCCTTGCTTACAAACATTATGACATACTTCTTGTAGACAATTCCCCTAACGATGAATATCTTCAAAAAATAAAGTCTCTAGGCATAAATGCTATAAAAGGCCCATACAATGAAAACGCCCGCGATAGAATAGTGATATCAAGGAACATTTTAAAGGAATATGCAATCAAAAACAATTATGAATATCTTCTAAGCCTTGAACAAGACGTTATGCCGCCAAAAGACATAATAGAAAGGCTTCTTGGCCATAACAAGAAGGTCATATCAGGCATTTATTTTGCAAGGAATGCCATTGGCAATGGGATATCATTGATACCTCTTGCATACAAAGAAATCCCATCAAAAGAAGAACTTCCATCAATGAGGCCATTAAACGAGCATGAACTATTCTACGGCCCAAAGCTTGTTAAGATAATATCATGTGGCCTTGGCTGTTTGCTAATACACAGGGATGTTTTAAAAGAAATAACTTTCAGGTATGACCTCAACACCTTCGATGACAGATGGTTCTGCATAGACTTATTCAACAAAAAAATAGACATTTACTGCGATGTCTCCATAAAATGCAAGCATATGATATTGAACAGGCCTTATAAGTGGTCAGAAATAAAAAAGTGATTTCGAGAATCTTTAAAAGCAGCAAAATATGTCAGACTTCATGCTGAATAAGAAGTTATTAAAAATACTTGCCTGCCCTGCCTGCAAGTCAGGACTGAAGCAAAGTCAAGATAGTTTATCATGCAGCAAATGTAAAAAAGTTTATAAAATAAAGAAAGGCATACCAATATTCATTTGATGCCACGGTCGCATAATCTGGTAGTGCGCCAGCCTTGAGTCCTGATTCACAGAAAGCTGGTTTCCGCAAGGATATCTCGGTTCAAATCCGAGCCGTGGCGTCTTACCACTACTTTTTATCATAAAAACAAAAAATATATAAATATGTAGAGGTATACAACTCTATGAAATTAAGAAAGCGGTATGTTAGGAATAAAGTTTATTACTATATCGAGCATAGTTTAAGAGAAAATGGAAAAATAACAAAAAAAGAAAGATATCTTGGAACAAGCATACCTAAAAACATAGAAGAAATAAAAAAAGAATTCAAAAAAGAAATTGAAATTAAATTGTTTGAAAAGTTAGGCAGGATAAAAGAAAATTTCCAAGTAGAATGGAGAAGAATACCTGAAAGTGCCAAACAAAAAGAAAAGGAAGAAATTGCCATAGCATTTACATATAATACGAACGCGATTGAAGGTTCTACTATAACATTAGAAGAAACTAGAGAAATAATCCATGATAAATTTGCACCCAATAAATCTTTAAGAGACATCAAGGAAACAGAAGCCCATGGCAGGGTTTTTCTAGCTATATTGGACAAAAAAGAAAAAATTACAAAAGGATTATTATTAAAATGGCATGAAGACATATTTGGAGACGTAAAACCAGATATTTCGGGAAAATTTAGGGATTATTTAGTAAGGGTCGGCCCTTACCTGGCCCCAGATTGGCAAGACGTCGAAGATATGATGAAAAAACTAATAGCCTTTATCAACGAGAACTTAGGAAAAATGAACACCATCGAATTAGCAGCTAGATCACATTACCGATTTGAGAAGATACATCCTTTTGGAGATGGTAATGGTCGAATTGGAAGGTTACTGATGAACTACATTATATGGCACACTGGTTACCCTATGCTTATAATTGAATATAAAAAACGAAAATCTTATTACAATGCACTCCAGGGCGATGAAGAAAGGTTTTTGAAATATTTTATGAGAAGATACTTAGCAGTTCATAAAAAAAGACTAAAATAGGTGCCTACAACGTTTAATTTTGTGGTCATCCATTACTTAAAAAAAGGAGAAAAACATAAAAATCAATAGGGCTTTGGAATTCTAGGTATAATCCGGGCCGTAGCGATAGTCCTTCAAAGCTATACTCCGAACCGTGGCGAAATTCTTACAAAAATATCACCAAAAGCCTTATATATCAGTATTATATATACTTATATAAGATGGAACAGAATATAATTTTACATAGTCCAACACTTGAATCTGTGCTTATGGTAGAGAAAACCATACAAAAACACAGTCAAGAATGTGGCAAGTACCAATTATGGCAAAAATTACCTAAAAAAATGATGTATCAAACATTCCAGGTAATATTGAACTATTTAGAAGAATCTGGGAAGATTATTGTGGACAAAGATGGTTGTATAATCTGGACCCACAATCCAAAAAGGATAAAGGAATTAATCTCAAAGAGACTCATCATTAAATGAACAAAGAAACTTCTGTTGCTTTTATAAGCATAAAATTAAAAGAAGGATTTAAAGTCTTAAAAGAAGGTAAGTTTGAAGATAAACAACTCTATGATTTCATAGAAAGAGCAATTAATGACTTAAAACAAAACCCGACATGCGGCACAAAAATTCCAAAACATTTATGGCCTAAAGTTTATGTCCAAAAATATAGTATAACTAATCTATGGAAATATGACTTGCCAGATGGCTGGAGAGTGATATACACAATAGAAACAGATGAAGTAAGAATTGTTAGTATCATTCTTGAATGGTTTGACCACAAAAGGTACGAACATAGGTTTAAGTATTAGTTTAACATTAAATTTCATATTGGATAATAGGGCTTTGGAATTCTAGGTATAATCCGAGCCGTGGCGATAACACTTTTGACGAATTTATTATGTGCATTTTAAATATCAAAATCTTCCATAGAAAGGTAAATATATGCCCCGCATAGCTAAAATTCTATGTCATTAAAGGTTTACAACACTCTCACAAGGAAGCTTGAATCATTCAAGCCAATAAATCCAAAAAAAGTAAGGCTCTTCGTATGCGGCATTACACCCTATGACTATGCCCACATAGGCCATGCTAAGACCTATGTCCAATTCGATGTCATTGCAAAGTATCTCAGATACAAGGGCTATGATGTCTTCTACCTCCAAAATGTAACGAACATAGATGATAAGATAATAAGCCGCGCCAAAGAGCTTAAAAAAGAACCTTTAGCATTGTCAGCAGAATACGAACATTATTACCATGAAGACATGGCTGCCCTGGGTGTAGATTCAATAGACAAATATGCAAGGGCAACAGATTACATTCAAGATATTGTCAACCAGGTCCAAAAGCTTCTCAACATCGGCTATGCCTACAAGATTTCAGACGGCTATTACTTTAACCTTAACAAGTTCAATGAATACGGCAAGCTCTCAGGCAGAACAATATTGGAAGCAGAAGATTCCATATCAAGGATCGATGACAGCAAGGAAAAAATCAACAAAGGGGATTTTTGCCTCTGGAAATTCTACAAGGGCAACGAGCCTTATTGGGAAACAGATCTTGGCAAAGGTCGCCCAGGCTGGCATATTGAAGATACTGCAATAACTGAAAAAGAGCTTGGTCAACAATATGACATCCATGGCGGTGCTAGGGACCTGATATTTCCACATCATGAAGCAGAAATCGCCCAGATGGAATCAATTTCAAAAAAGTCCCCTTTCGTCAGATACTGGCTCCACACTGGATTTCTTGTCGTAAAAGGCCAGAAAATGTCAAAGAGCCTTGGAAACTTCATAACTATCAAGGATGCATTGAAAAAATATTCTCCTGATGTATTAAGGCTGTTCTTCATCTTAACGCACTACCGCAGTGCCATTGATTTTGATGAAAAGAACCTCAAGCAGGCAGAAAGCACCCTTAACAGGCTGAATGATTTCATAATAAGGCTAAAGGGCATCAACTCAAGAAAGGCATGCAAGAAGACATCACTATTAATCAAAGGCCTAAAATCAGGCTTCGAAAAGGCAATGGACAATGACTTCAACACACCAGAAGCATTCGCATCATTGTTCAATTTCATGAAAGAAGTAAACATCCTAATCGACAATAATGAGATAAACAAGGGCAATGCAAAAAAGGCCCTGGACATACTATGCAAGTTCGACACCATTCTCTGCCTGAACCTAAACAAAGAGATTGTAATGCCTGATGAAATAAAACTGCTCGTAGACAAAAGAGAGCAAGCAAGAAAGGAGGAGAATTTTAAGTTAGCTGACAAATTAAGGCAGATAATAAAAGAAAAAGGCTACATCTTAGAAGACACTCCACATGGCATTAGATGCAAAAAGCTACATTTTTAGCTCAAGAATATTTAATATTAAAGAAACTGTTGCCTTGCTAGTGGAGCAATGGTTTAATTTCTCTCCTAAATTTTATTAAGCTAATAAAATAATCTTTAGTATCCTTAAAAATCCTGACGGTTGATGTTTTTTTGTCATTTCTAACGTACAATGCAGTGAGCTCTTTTATTTTATATCCTGCCAGATAAGCTCTAACTAAAACCTCTGTATCCCAAAACCACTTTTTGTCATTTGTTTCTTTTAAGATAGGTATTATCTTTTTACTGTTAAAAAACTTGAATCCTGCTTCTGTATCTGCAAAAGGAATCTTCAATAGTTTCCTGGCTAAATAATTGTACCCCCTGCTCAATATCCATCTCACAAAGGTAGCAGTTTCGACATTGTACCTTCTAGCAGCAATGACAACATCATAGCCACCTTCAATGCATTTATAGGCAGGCAAAATATATATAGGGGAAATCTCCATGTCTATGTCAATAAACCCAACAATCCTACCATTTGATTTCATCAGCCCTTCAGAAACACTGCCCCCCCTACCAACATTCCTTGAATGAAAATAGCATATTGCCTGTTTATGCTTCTTGCTGAAATCAATAATCTTTTGCGCCGTGCCATCAATAGAGCAATCGTCTACGAATATTAGCTCGTATCTAAGCTTTGTAGAATCCAAAAAATCAGTCAACTCAGCTATGCTTTGTACAATGTGCTCCATCTCATTGTAGCAGGCAATTACAATGCTAATGTCTATATTTTTCTTGTCCATCTTTGTTGCATTATAACCTCCATTCAAGCTCATCACATTATTTTTGATAATATGTGATTATTTTTGTTACGCCGTTCACTACATCCTCAATATCATCGCTGCCTAGCGCATGGGACAATGGTAAGGACAATATTCTTTCGCCTGCATGTTCTGCACAAGGAAAGTCTCCTTTTTTATACCCATAATGATCCCTATAAAATTTATGGAGGTGCAAAGGTATGTAATGAACGCCGCTTCCTATATTCTCTGCTTCTAAAGCCTGTTTAAAATTATCCCTGCTTATGCTCATCTCATCAAGGTGCAGCAATATGTTATAAAGATGATAACTATGCATCTGATTGTTCCCAATTATTTCTGGTGTATCTAACGGAAGTCCCTTGAAAGCATCATTATAAAGCATACATATTTTTTCACGCTTTTTAAGGTTGTATTCCAATCTTTTCAGCTGTGGCAGACCTACAGCCGCCTGGACATCAGTCATGCTGTACTCAAATCCTGGTACGCATATTTCATAAGCGTTATCGTTTCTATGGCGTTCATATGCAGTACTCGACAGCCCCTGATTAGATAAAATCTTTATTTGCCTTGCAAGTTCATCATCATCAGTCGTTAGCATTCCTCCTTTAATAGATGTAATCGTCTTATTCGGATAAAAGCTAAACGAAGTTAGATTGCCGAGATTTCCTATTTTTCTGCCCCCATATTCTGCGCCCAAGGCATGAGCTGCATCTTCTATGATGGCAATGCCATTTTCTTTGGCTATTTCCTCAAGAGAACGCATATCACAAGGCCTTCCAGAAAAATGCACGGGAATGATGGCTTTTGTCTTGCGTGTTATCTTTTCTTTTACGCTTTCAGGTGAGATATTAAAAGAAAATGGATTTATATCAGCAAACACAGGAACTGCCCCTGCACAATGGATTGCATTTGCAGTTGCTGCGAAAGTGAAAGTAGTCGTAATAACCTCATCTTCTCTCCCAATACCATGAACCAAAAGTGCAAGGTGCAAGCCTGCTGTGCACGAACTTAACGCAAGAGCATGCTTCACCCCTATATACTCCGCAAATTCTTTTTCAAAAAGTTGGGTTTTTGGCCCCGTCCCTATCCAGCCTGATTTTAAGACTGATGCCACCTCATTTATTTCCTCATCTTTTATCTCTGGCTTGCCAAAAATAAGGTAATCTTGCCTTACAGGATCTCCACCCAAAATAGCTGGTTTTATTCTTACCATTTTTGAATCGAACTTATTCACTGGAATGAACCTCCTGTCTTACAGACTTTTTTGCCTTTGCTATCCACATCGTTGTCCAAAGCGGTTTAACATGCAAAGATTCAAGACCGCATCCCTCTATCAAGCAAGACAGCTCATTTCTAGTAAGGGCATTTGCAATTGATGGCAGTCCAAGCAACATTTTTCTGATGACATTCCCCAAACTGCCACGTAAAAAAAAGAATATCGACGGCCTTTTTGGTATGGTAAAAATAACAAGACCATCATCCTTTAACACCCTACGGCATTCCAACAGGACCTTGGATGGAGTAACATAGTCTAAAAGGCCAATGCTCATCACAATATCAAACTTATTGTCTTCAAATGGAAACCTTTTCTCAGCATCTGCCAAATAGAGCATATAATTGCTCTTACCCTGTCCATAAAGCCTGTTTTCAGCAGCATCCAGCATTTCTTTAGATATGTCCATTCCAACAACCCTCTTGGATTGAGTCAGTAGCCTCTCTAAATGTATTCCATTCCCACAGCCAACATCAAGAACAACTTTGTTCTTTGCAAAGCCTATCAACGACATTACTGTATTTGTCCTTGCGTTTAAAAATTTTGAGACGCAAGCCTTTGGACTTAGCAGCCAAAAAGCAGAATAATACCTAGCAAACCCCAATGCTTCTTGCTTCCAGTATTCTTGTTTTCTCATTTTATAAAATAAAAAAGAATCTTAAGCCCTTGGTAAAGCCTTTTTACATCGTCAAATGACCTTATATCAATGAATTTTTTGTAAAGGTATTTCGGCCTCAAATAAGTCATTTTGTATGCTTTTTTGAATATTTTTTCCAGCTCCTTCCTGCTTTCATATCCATTCGGCAAATATACTGGTTCAAATGTGCTGTATTTGCTAAAATCATGCTCAAGCATCCCTTCATTTGAACACTGCTTGTGTAACATGGTTCCAAAATAAGGCGTTGTATAACTAAATTGCACATAATCTAAATCAAGCCCTCTTGCAAAATCTATTGTTTTATTTGCTTTTTCAGAATTTTCCCCTGGCAAAGCAAGCATAAATGCCCCTCTTGTTTCAATGCCTGCTTGCTTTGACCATTTAATTGCATTCCTGGCCTGTTCCAATGTAGTGCCTTTTTTTATCCTGTCAAGCAAATCTTGGTTTCCTGATTCAAGGCCATAAAATATGTTCCAGCATCCCGCAGAAGCCATAACCTTCAGAAGTTCCAGGTTTACAGTATCAACCTTGGAATAACAGCTCCATGTTATGTCTATCTTCTCTCTCTTGACAAGCTCACAAAATTCATGCACCCAAGCTTGAGGCATAGTAAATATGTCATCCCAAAAAGATATCTCTTTGATTCCATATGCGTCTGTCAACATTTTGACCAAGTCTACAGCCCTTTTAGGCGACATTCTTCTAAAATGGCCTGAATGAATTGATTCGAAGCAAAAAGTGCATTTCCCCCATGGGCATCCCCTGCTTGTTACTACATTTATTGCAGGCAGTCTTTTATAATGGTGTGGCAATGGAAGGTATTTGTTTAAATCTAAAAGATGATATGCAGGAAAAGGCAATTCATCCAAGGCCTTGATCAGCATTCTCTTAGGGGTCTTTACAATATTGCCCTTATTGTCTCTAAAATAGATTCCTTTTATGCTTCTTAAAGATTTTTTATTTCTAGCGGCTTCTGTTATTTCCAGCATGGCATACTCACCATCTCCAACAACCACCACATCTATACACCCATGCTCTTGCAAAATCTTTTGTTGGAAGACCATGCAATGCGGCCCGCCAAACACTATTAATGGATTCTTCGCTTCGTCTGCTATTCTTGCCAGCATAAATGCCTTGGATGCATTTAAGCTGGATATGCTAAAACATACTATCTCTGGGGCAAAGCCCCTAAGCAATCCTTTAAACTCCTCTAAAGGATTGTCTGAAACCGCCAAATCTAATACTTTAACGCCATGATTCTTCTCTTCAAGCACTGCTGCTATCTGCAATAGCCCGATTGGCGGCAGGTAGCCAGCCTTCTTTGTTATTCTGGCACTATACCTCTCTTCAATAGTCGTTGGTGGTGATATTAGCAAAATGTTCATTTTAATGTTTTTTTTATTCCCTGTTTATAATTGCAGCATAACAAACTTTAAAAAAGAAGCACCTTATGATTAGATTGAGTAGAATTTACAAAGAGGGGGCATAACTATGGCTTTGATTGACAAACTTGACAGGGTGCCACTTTATGCGTTTGTCATACTTTTGTTGATTTTCATTGCATTTCTTCAATATAACCCATTCAATCTTACAACAAACAGCTTTAACAAAGCGCCGATCAGCATCACATACCTTGAAAATATCTGCATGGATAAGGCAAGCAGCGGCTTGCTGTATAGCTCTTTGGAGATGTTCTGCCATAATGGGCCCCTATATTATCTGATGTTTGGAATGATTAAAACCATTTCTCCAGAATACTTTGAATTCTTAATATTCTTGGCAACTTCATTGTTTTATATATTGACATTTGTTATTTTCCATAAGATGCTTGAGAAAGAGGTTGGTTCTCATTTCTTTGCTGGTTTTATTCTTTTTATTCTGCTTATTCCTGCTTATAGTGCATTTCGCTTTGATTTGTCGGATTTAACAGGATTTTTTTTGTTCTTTCTTGGGTTCTACATCCTGTTCTATACTGATTTGAAATTAAAAGAATTTTTTGTTGGTTTTTTGTTTGCGTTTTCTTTTTTGTCGAAGCAAACTTATGCTTTTCCTATAATTATAGCATTTTTTCTCCATGCAGCAATGAATTTAAGGATAATATCCTTCGAGAACAGAAAGTTAGCATTCAGCAAAAATAATATTCACAAGGCGATTCTATTTGTTGCCCCAATAAGCGTGTCAATTGCAGTCTTCTACAAGTTCTTCCCTCTTTATTTAGTTTATACTTATTTCCTTAGCACGCCTTCATCTTCAGGCACTCTGTCAATGTTATATTCAGCTGTATTTAACATCTTTTTATTGGATTCAGCAATGACCTCTATTGTCTTAATCTTGATTTTTGTGCTATCGCTATACTTCATTTTTAAAAAAAGGGACGTTATAACACTTTTTGCATTTTTCTCAATTCTATCTACTCTTTATTTGTTTGTATTGAGTAGCACTGTCTACGAATATAAAAGGCTTATTTTTATTGTGCCTTTTTTTATCATAATGTGCTGCGCAATGGCAAAGAATCCAAAATATATGGCTATTGGCAAGTATGTGCTGGTGCTGATTATTCTAATGCTAATCTTGCCTTTCATTAAAGTTGTGTACCTTACTTTTCAGGTGTCTGCGCTGGAGCAAGAAGTTGGCTATGTGTGGAGCTTTTTGCCAGAACAAACAGCAATGTTAACAGACAAAAACAGGCCAGCCTTATATGGCAATATAAAAGAAATTAATGCCACCATCCTTCAAAGAGGAATGTTCTTTACAGAAGATATTGTAGTAAGCAATATGCTGGAACAGCGCGGCTTAATAGACAGACAGGCATGGATTAATGCACAAGTAAATAAAAGAATGAAATTTCTCTTGAAATATGCTGAAGGCATTTTGAGCAAGAAATACAGCTCATTTGTATATCTCCCGGCGGGTGAAGGCCAAGATATGGATATATTATTGGCAGTTATCAGCAAAACCAGCAAAGAAAATAATATCCCATTCAGGAGCATGTTTCCTTTCTATTGCTCCGTTGCTGTGCCAACAATAGAAGATAGGTGCCAAACCTGCGATCATACGGTACTTGCATATTTCCAAAATCCAAAATCTTCTTGAAGGGTATAACCGCAGGTTTTATCTTAATAAGGCAGATTTCATTGTATTCTCCATCCTGGCATTGCTGGTCGGAATTTACATCTTTAAAAAAGAAAATAAAGCAAGCCTATGCTTGCAGCTAAAAGAGGCCTTCATAGAAAACAAAAAATTCATTTTCGTGCTGTGCCTATTGGCATTCATTATGATAACTGCATACTTAATCTTTCTTAACTCTCCTGCAGGCAGTGAGCCTAATGCTATGTTTGTAGCAAACAACACAAATGCAGTAAAAGAGTGTATTATCATCACAGGAACAAAAAACATAACAATCGGCAGGACATGCCGAGACAAAGAAGAATGCATGGAAAAGATAAAACAAACATTATCGATGGGCAAAACTTTTTCTTTGACCGATGTTGAATGCCAACAAACTTACTTTAAAACAATTGAAGACCTAATTGAATGCAGAACAGATCAAGATTGCAGTACTTCACTTAAGGAATATTTTCCATCGACGCTTATGAAACTAGAAGAAATAACAAGATGTGGAGAGTTTGGCTTATGCCAAATGACAGTATATTCGCTTGCAGCTGCAAAACACTTATAAAATACAAAAACAATTTTTTAATTGTGCCTGGATCGCTTAATCTGGTAGAGCGCTGGATAAAAAGGCGAATCTCGAAAACCAGTTTCCGCAAGGATATGTAGGTTCAAATCCTGCTCCAGGCGAATTTTAATCTTAAACAGAATACAGTATAACTCCCTCATAAGTCATCCAATTCTTCAGTAGAATAAATTTTTATTATATCTTGCTTTTTCAATTTTTTGTCGTTAGTCCAGAAAGCACAATTTTGTTTTAAGCAGAGTGCAAAATATGGTACATCTTTTGGATCAGGACAAATCTTTTCTGCTTTATCAAGAAAAAGGTTTATCTCTTCTTTAGGAACAAGAATTACATTTCGTTCAAATAAGTCGAAAACTAGATTGAAATCTTCTTCGCTTCTGTGCGTCTTTTCTCTAACCTCATCTTTGTATTTCTTAAACTCAGTAAATATATATTCAGGCGCATACAATGTATGCTTAAAAAGAAGCTCAGAAGTTCTACTGTTCTTTATCAAAGCCGCAAAAAGTATATTCGCATCAATGACCAATTCCATCTAATTTTTCCTCTTGTATCTTTTTGCAAGACGTTCATTCAACTCTCTTCCCATTCGCAAAGCATCTTCCTCAGTCATAGTGCTATCTGACTTAAATTTCTTCAAAATTTCAAGATCTCTCACCTTCTGTATGAATGCTTGCCTTGCTACTTCAGACCAGTTCATCTCTGGAAAGGTTTCCATTTTTATTTTTAGTTCGTCTGGAACCGCTAAAGTCATAGTTGTCATGCTCTCAACCCCCATTATGTGTATATATTTACAATATGTATACATATATAAAACTTCTGATAAAATGTATCCGTTTAGCTGCTAAGGGTTAGCCTTAGCATTGTTATTTTAACATTTTTCTCATCTCAAAAACAAACTGAACAAGTCAAAAGGTTTTGTCATCTAGTAAAAACTTCAGTAAGTTTATTTTGAACTTCATTAATTTTCTCAGGTTTTGTCTTTCCTGCTTTATATTCTACCTTTGAACTATCTGTTGTAAAGATAAGAGAAGCCATAATAAAACTATCAGAAGTTAAAGAGCCAGAAGCAAAATCTTTTTTTGTTAAGCTGATTAAATCTTCGTCATTTCTTTGGTTTGTTGTAATCTGGGCAAGGATAACATTATTTCCTTTAAGTGTGGCAATCACTATGGCAGGTCGCTTTTTTACGCTTGAAAAATCAGTGTATGGAAAAGGCAAAACAACAACGTCTCCTTTTACAAATCTTTCCATGCTTCTTCGTCCTCTTTTGATAACCAGTTTTTAGCTAGAGCGTCTTCGCTCGCTAACATACACAATAAAGCCTCATTCATTTTTTCTTTTTTTAAAGGCCTTAACTCAACTCTATCCGTATAAACCACAACACTTATTTTAGTCCCCTCTTTAAACCCCGCTATACTTCTCGCTACATGTGGAATACAAATTTGCCCTTTCTGCGTTATTGTTACTGTTCTTAGGTCTTTTATCTCTTCATCCATTTTCATGCATTTCCTTACATGTAAGATAAGTAAGAATTAGTATATAAACATTCCGCCAACAAATTTTTTTGGATATTAATTCACATCCTAAGAGCCAAGATTTTTACCTTTTCTCCTAGCCCTACCCCAAGGCGTCTACGTCTACACGATAGAAAATTTTATACACTAAGTAGACACATATAATATATGGTATTCACATAAATAGAAAACAAAGAATAAATTATATTATGGTATCTTGCGCTTCTTAACCAACAGTAATTTCGTCTTTTTCAAAGCGTTTTGTTTAATCTCTTTAGTCTTTATCATTGCCTTATTTTTTATTTCTCTTGCCTTCCTGCCTGTTATGTCATAAGCCCTTTTGGTGCCTTCCTTGATCGACATATGGTAATACCTGTAGTCAAAGTATTTCTTCATGCTCTCAAAATACTCCTTGCCTGCAAGCCATATTCCCAAGGCAAGCATAGGCCAAGACAATATATAAGTTATTATGATAATCTGCCTAACTGTAAGGTCATCAAAATACAGCAGGAACAATGCATAGTCTATTTTGCCCATAACCAGGCTTCCAAATATTAATGTAATTCCCAAATAGAATTTCCATGAAAATTTGCCTAATCTTTCTCCAGCCATTCCGTTAATAATAAACTATGCTTAAAAAACATTTCTATTTTATATTGCCCTTCTTAAGAATTTCTCTATGCCCCTCTTGTTTAATGCCAATATCAGGATTAATATCGCTATGCTTATGCTCAATTCCCAATTTGCAGTGATCTTTGCTATAACTCTCTTGTATATCCATAAAAATCCTATCTTATCTCCACCAGCAGCGATGTTAATTGGGGTGTTACCCACAGACCCGCTTATGCTAGAATTGCTTGTCTTGTTTACAAAGTCTGTTGGCCTGTACTTTACATTCCTATTGTCAGGTATCTTAAACTCGAATGTCACGTTTTCTGACTCATCATCAAAGCTTACTATCCTTACACTTAAGTCATTCACAACATCCTTCTCAAAATCTACATTTAGCACTGTCTTCTGCGTGAGAGTATTATACTGTGGAGTCTCAGCGCCATCTATAAAAAAGGTAACATCAACAAGCTTGTACGTAACATTGTTTATGAATTTGCTCTTAATTTCCCTCAGCATAAACGCTTCTTCCCTGTTTTCTACTGCCCATTCTATGTTCTCCTTTCCATCTTCATCAATGTAAGGCTCATAATATATTCTTACAGGAAGATTAAACCTTACTACATCCCTTTCTGCCATGGTCAATATCTTTGAACTGCCAGTGCCAAAATCAAGGTAATGGACATCTCCTGCATTGGCAAAACTAGCTAATGCAACAAAGAATACAAAAAGCGCAAACCCCCCTCTTTTGATCTTAACCATGCAATTGTTAGCCAAAATCACTTTATAAAGATTTATCAAATAAAAAATATAAAAGAATTAAGAAGGATTAGCTCCTTCTTCTTATCAAGACATAAGCCACTATTCCTATTATCACTATCACTGCTATTATAGTCGCTATCACGCCTGTGCTTAATCCCTTGCTCTCTTCAACTACAGGGGTTTCTTCTTCCTCTGTAATCTCCTCTCCTTCTCCAGGCGTTTCTCCTCCAGCAGCAGCTTCAGCAGCCTTTTCTTCCTCTACTACCTTGCTGGCTCCCTCTGCCAGTTTCTTCATAGTAATGTCTGCCTTGCTCTGTGATATCTTGTTCAATGTCAGCTCTAAATCAGGAGTGCCATCATTGTTTATGTCAACCTGCTTTGTCTCTCCAATGTTCAGTGAAACAACTACAGGGCTTGACTCTATTGTTATAGTTGCTGATGTCTCGCTAACATCTGTAACAGTAATTGTATGCGATGCCCCTCCAAAAGTGAAGCTTTTTGTATTGCCCTTGTATCCAGATACTGTAGCACTCTCTGCTGTTGTCAGGTCTATGTCAACCTGTACTGCTGTTCCTGATGTGCCGCCACCGCCTCCACTACTAGTAGGGGCAGAAACACCAGTATTCAACACAAGGAATGTCTTAGATGTTGCAGACTTTGTATTGCCCGCAGAGTCTGTTGTAGTGCAATCAACTGTATAAGTGCCAGCCTGTCCAGTAGCCTCGCCTGAAATCTCTTTATTAGAGCAAGTAGCGTACGTTACTGTTGCTCCATCTGGCTTTGTAAACTTCAAGTCACATGAATACACTCCGCTGCCAGTCCCATCACTCCCACTGCATTTGTAAGTTGTTGCATGCTGCACATCTATGGTAGTGTCGCTAGGCGCTGTTATTGTTGCAGTTGGCGCTTCACCATCAACACCAAATGCTCCCCTGAACCTATATTGTGCAGTGCCATTGTCGCTTGCATTTACCAATATCAGGAAGTTTACAGTTGTATTCAGTTCAGTGTCATTGAACCTTCCATACCCATTAACTCCAATGGTTCCATTGTACCTTACAACACTAGCGCTGTCTGAATCAGTCATGTTTGTCAGCGTTACTCTAATGCCCTCCTGGAACAATATATCATCACGTATGTCTAATATTGTTGAGGAGTTTACACTATAAATCAATTGTGAAACATTCTTTAGATCCTTTCCAGCTACCTCTACAATTACTGTAAGCATTTTGTTGCTGCCAACAAAGTCACCAATGCCATTAAGCTCCCCTCTGCCAGCAAGCAATGTGTTTGTTTGCGTTGCCCCTGTATTTACTGCATCAGAGATATTTATTACCCTAATTACCGGTGCGCTGTCATTGGCTTGGAAGAGAAATTGGTGTACATCTTCATCTTGTGCACTTGCCACAAGGTCTAGGTAATCCACAGTGCTGCCGAAAGTTATGTTTCTGTTCCATCCAGCCTTGTCTCTAGCCATAAAAAGTATGCTCACATTCATGGCTGAATCATTGAAACAGCCTGAATTAATGCTACCAGAATACAAATATGGTGATACTACATCTGCTGTTGTCATCGAAACATTTTCATAGTTTGTGGTTAGGTTAGCTATATCATTATCATGGTCCAAGCCACTCTGGCAGTAATAATACATATTTAATCCATCCATATTTGTCTCGTTGATGGTCATTCTGACTGTCAGGCTGCTATTTCCAATAAGCGCTGTTCCATTTAAGTTAGCCAAACCCACTGTTTTTTGCCCACTATAATTGTAATATTCTATTGTTGTATTCCCATCTGTTATGTTCAAGCTGCCAGACCCAAGCCTTGGAGGTGCAACATCAACATATGTTGTTAGGTTAACCTTTGTCATTGTGCCGTTTGTCATGTTAACCCCTACTTCCCAAATCATAGCCAGCAAGTCTACATTTCTACCGCCAGCTGTACGATAATCCGAATCTGCATCAGATACCCTTGCAGTCACATTAAAGCTAACTACGACATCGCCCACATTGCTGCCAGTTATGTTGAACATTATGCCATCCATTTGCTGTGCATCATCT
>JAGVXQ010000007.1:1020-16088 GCA_018303705.1 Candidatus Woesearchaeota archaeon | reverse complement strand
TCGCCGCGGCTCGGATTTGAACCGAGATATCCTTGCGGAAACAAGCTTTCAGTTACCTAGTTCCAGGCCTGCGCTCTTAAAAAAAGATTTGCGCTCTACCAGGTTAAGCGACCGCGGCATAGGAAATCATGGTCAAAGGCGATTTAAATTAATTTCTATTTCAAATGGTTAAGTATCTTTTTTGGCTTAAAATCAAGCAGGTCCTTGTGCATGTTTTTTATGTCAAGGTCTTTTACAGTTCTTACTTCCTTTATTGTTGGGCTGACAAAAATGTAGACCAAGAACCTTGCAATGCCGCTGATAAAAAAGACAAATATCAAAGGGCTTATTCCAAATGGTATTGATGACATTGATGATACAATGCCGCCAAAACTCGCCCCTATGAAAAAACCTATGCTATTTATAACGCTAAAGTATGCAATGCAAAGTGCCATTCTTTGCCTTGTCACAGCATCATAGATGAAATTGCCTGCTGCAAGATTAAAGCCTGCCCATATGAAGCCTGAAAATGATTCAACAATTATTATGTAAGCCAATAGCAGGTAGAAATTAATCTTATATAAAAGCGGGGATAAAAGCCACAAAAAAGGCACTAGTGGTGTGAAAATGCCTGTAATCTTCAATGTTTTGACAGTGCCATACTTGTCTGTAAATTTCCCCCATATGGGCATGAAAAGCAGTGATGCCAATATGCTCGAGATTACTGTAGATATCCAAAATGTATAGCTGAAATTGAGTTCTCGAAGCATGTAAACAGCAAAAAAAGGCGATGCTATTTGGGTTGCCAATGTGGATAATGATACGAAGACCACAAATTTTCCAAAATTGCTTTTGGGTATATTCTTAATAAACTGCAAGAATGTAAAATAATACTCCTTTTCGAGTTTTAGCCTTGGCTCATAATAGTTTTTCAGCATTATTGCTGATAATGAGCGAAAAATAAATGCCATGATCCAGCAGGAAACTTGCCAAAAGCATAGAAACCAGTGCCACAAGGCCACATACCCTGTTCCTAGTGCCAAAATATTTTCCGCTATTTCTTGTAACTATGTCTTTCATCAAGGAATTCCATGCAGGGCTTATAAAAGAGCCGAATGCAACAAGCATGGTATAAAAAAGTATGAGCAGGTCTATTGAGAAGCTGTTGCTTGAATTAAAGAAGAAAAAGAATATTCCTACCCCAAGAACTGGAAGCCACATAAATGCCTGAAGCATAGCCCCTATGAACAATATCTGGTTTCTTGGATATTTTTCCATCAACTTTGTTGTGTATATTTGAGAGATGTTGCCGAGCAATGTTGGTATTGAGCTTAACAAGCCTATCTGAGAATTGCTTGCATTCATTGCAAGTGCATATGGGGTAATGTACTTAATGCCAAAGCCATCGCTTATGCTGTATGCAGAGCCTTCCTTTATGCTTAGCTTTCTTGTCCTTGATTTGGCCCGCTCTTTTGCACCGTTATTCCTTAACAGATTTCTCAAAATAATCATCCTCTTTTGGCAGAAAATTATTTATGCGCAGCTTGCTTTTAAACCCTTCGAAATCACCAAGAAAAACACAAAATTTGCATGCGAAAAGCTTTTAGATGGGTTCTGGCAATCAATGCTAAATGCAAGGGGTGATCAAGGGCATAGACAATATGGGTATTGGAAATGGCAATAATAAGGCAGCCAATTGTGGCATTGGTAGGTCATGTAGATCATGGAAAATCAAGTATATTAGAAAAGATTAGAGGCATCTCTATAACGTCAAATGAGCCAGGCTTAATAACCCAGAAGATAAAGGCATATTCAACTTCCTTGGATAATATAAAGAATTTTTGCGGCAGTCTTCTAGAGCAATTAAAAATAAAGTTGACTATACCAGGAATATTGTTCATAGACACTCCTGGCCATGCAGCCTTTACAAACTTAAGGAAGCGCGGAGGCAGCATTGCAGACATCGCAATACTTGTCATAGACATAAACGAAGGCATAAAGCCACAGACTCTAGAAGCCATAGAAATCTTAAAGTCAAACAAAACACCCTTTATCATAGCACTGAACAAGATAGACGCAATATCAGGATGGCGGCAGAACAAAAGTCTTAGCCTGATTCAAGACATAAACGCACAGTCAGAGAACGTAAGAAATCTTCTAGATGCAAAGCTTTATGATGTCCTCGGCAGATTGTATGATCTTGGTTTTAAGTCAGAAAGGTTTGACAGAGTTGATGATTACACTACACAAATAGCAATAATACCAATGTCAGCCAAAACCCTTGAGGGCATACCAGAACTCCTGATGATTCTAACAGGCCTGTCCCAGAAGTACCTTGAGAAAAGGCTCGAGATTAAGCCTAACGAAAAGGTCCGTGGCACTATCCTGGAAGTCAAGGAAGAAAAGAATCTTGGCATAGTGCTTGACGTAGTCCTTTATGATGGCATATTGAATGCAAATGACCAAATTGTCATAGGAAGCATAAATCAGCCAATTGCAACAAAAATCAGGTCTATGCTCATTCAAGAAAGGAATGATTACAAGTCAATTAAAACAATAAGCGCCGCAGCCGCTATAAGGCTTATAGTTTCTGAAATAAAGGATGCATTTCCAGGCATGCCATTTGTTTCAGTTGACAATGACCTTGAAAAGTCAAAGGAGATTGTTCAAAAAGACATAAAAGAGGTCTTGATAGAGACAGAAAAAGAAGGCATAATAATAAAGGCAGATTCTCTTGGCAGTCTCGAAGCCTTGATACATCTGCTGCAGGAAAAGCACATACAGATCAAGCGGGCTTCCATAGGCAGCATAACAAAAAAGGACCTTGCAGATGCTTCAGCAGAAAAAAATCCCTTGAATAAGGTAATTCTTGCATTCAACATAAGGCATGACATAAAAAAGCCAGATGCAAAGATAATATCAGATGATGTAATATACAAGATAATAGAGGACTTTGAAAAATGGCTTTTGGACGAGCGCAAGCTGCTTGAGAAAAAAGAGCTTGAAGGCATAACAATGCCCACAAAGATACAAATTCTTCCTGGCTGCATTTTTAGGCAGAGCAATCCAGCTGTTGCAGGCATAGAAGTCCTTGGGGGAACATTGAGGGTAGGCATGCCACTCATGAAGGACTCAAAGCCATTGACTTATGTAAAGGAAATGCAGCATGAGATGAAATCCATACCAGAAGCATTTTCTTCAAAGCAAGTCGCAATAGCTATGCCAGACATAATAATGGGCCGCCAGGTAAAAGAAAATGATGTGTTGTATTCAGACATTACAGAGCATGATTTCATAAAATTAAAGCAATTGAAAAGGTTTTTAAATGATAAGGAAATAGATATATTGAAGGAAATAGCAGAGATAAAGAGGAAGGAAAACAAGCTATGGGGAGTTTAAAATGCCAGAATACGCATTGACTATAAGCAGTCCTAAAACAGGGAAAAGCTACAATAAGAAGATAGAAACAGATATATTTGATGGCAGAAGGTTAAACGACAATGTAGATGGCAGCGCCATTGGTCTTGCAGGCTACCAGCTAAAGATAACAGGCGGCTCAGATAAGTGTGGCTTTCCAATGCGCGTTGACGTACAGGGCTTTGCAAGAAGGAAGATTCTAACGATAAAGAGCAAGGGCGTTCATATCAAGAAGAAAGGCATAAGGAAAAGAAAAAGTGTTGTTGGAAGCCAGATAAGCAACTCAACCGCACAGGTTAATTTAAGCATAACAAAATACGGCGATAAGGACTTAGAAGAGGTTCTTGGCATAAAGAAAGAAGAAACTGCAGAAAAAGCAGCATGAAATACAAAACAAAGAGCATAATCATTGGCAGGAAGCCTCGCTTGGACAAGGATGATTATTCAAACAGGCCTTGTTTCATCAGCTTGTTTGACATAAACAATCCGCATAAGTCAAGCATTGCCCCGAAGAAGATAATTGATTTCTTGAAAGTCAACAGGGTGGCAATAAAGGGCATGGACATTAACTTCCTGCTTCTTGGTGGAGACATTTTGGTCAATGACCTTGAATACGTTGACATAACAGAGAAGGAAGGCAACATCTTGATAGTCGGAAAGCAAAAGCATTAATTTCAATGGTTGATTGTTTCTTGTGAGTTTAGGGTGTTTTGTTAAATGTTATAGAAATATTATTCCCATCAGTAGTGTTTATTACAATGGTTGCATCATTTTTGTACACTAAAACATATTCTTCATATTGCTTTCTTCTTAATGGAAACACCTTCATTATTTCTTCAGGGTTTTGGTTCCTCTCATACCCTTCCTTTAGAAGCCTTCTTTGCAGTTCTGTTTTTTCATCACATTCCATGAATATGACAATGTCATACAATTTGCCAACGGAATGGTGCATTGCTGTAAGCCCATCAATTATGTTGTATTTTTTGTTCCTGTACATCCCAATTGTTTTGTATTCAACATCATTTCCAACTAATACGCTTTCATAAATCGGGACATCCTCACCATTTTTTATTGATTTTATTGTCTTAAGTGCCATTTCTTTTATTACAGTATCCGGATGCGACCCAGTTATTACTATGCCCCTGCTTTCCATAATTTTCCTTCTGTACTCTATCGGCGTATGCAAACAATCAAATGGATACCTACCTGATTCATTTTTTCCAAAGCCTAAAACGATGTCATTTGCAAGCGTTGTCTTTCCAGCCCTGCCACAACCTGTTACACATATTGTTCCGCCATTAGGAAGGTTCTTCTTGATGAAGCCAATGATGCTCTCCATGATATCTTGCTTAAACATGCTTAAAAACCTCATTTAACATGTCTATAGTTCCTTCATGGTCATTGCTAACTGAAACATAACCATTGCGTTTTTTCACAATATCTTTTATTGAACATACTGCATTGCCAGGGCACATTGGAAATCCTGCTTCCAATAGCAGATCTTCATCGTTAACATCATCACCCAAGGCAATGGCATCATTTATCTCCAACACTCTTCTTGATAAAATGAAATTGCTGGCATTTATTTTTCCACCTGCTTTTGGAATTATGTCAAGCATTTCCTGGTTTCTTGTTGTCCTGAGCAAATGGCCTGCTTCTTTCACAACTCTTGTTTCAAGCCCAAGTTTTTCTTCTTCATTTAAGTTATCGGGTTTGTCAAGAAACACTCTAACACTTGCAAGCCGCCCATCATAGTCTGTCTTGTAGCCTTCTCTTTCAAGGCTTTTTGCATAATCCCATAACAGTCCATTATAGCATCCAAATATTCCTACAGCTTCCTTAAGTCTGCTGGCCCATTCAATGTCGGGCTTGCCTCTGTCCAATATTACACATCCATGTTCTATGATTGCATAATCATGAGGTATTGCAGCAGATAGCCTTTCATATCCTGACAGCCTTCTTCCAGTAATTATTGCAACAGGCAATTTTCTTCTAATCTCTTCAAGAGAGTTTATTGCATATCTGCTAATGTATCTGTTTTCTCCAGGCACCTGGATAATATGTTTTTGCCCACAAGTTTTATGTACCAATGTTCCATCAACATCCGAAAAAAGAAACTTCATCTTTTTCTTGCCTCGTCCAATTCTTCTTTGAACTTGTTTAATACCTCGAGGAAGCGTTCCTGGCAGTCTGGCTGCGAAACCAGTATAGTGTTTGAATATATGGCCTCATTCTTTCCACTGTTGTACCTTTCAATTTCAATCTCAGGGTTTAAGAGTTCATACTGTATGCCGTTGTGGTCTGTTGCTTTTACTCCACTAAGCCTTGAAAATATTGGAACAGCAGCTATATCATGCCTTGCCTGCCCTGCATGGAAGAAAGCCTTCCATTCACTATTAAAGACCCTTGCCTTGTTGAGCACGTTTTGCGAATTTACTATTATTGGATAATTTTGAAATTCTTCCTTTACAGCTTTAGCCAGTTTATGCGCAAATGAATATTGCCCAGAAACCTTGCTCTCAAGGTATATGGCGTCTTTTGGTATCTCTTCCCTGGGTCCAATCCTTTCAAATCCGCTCTCTTCCGTAGCAACATACATTATGCCCTTGGTTACATTATGCTCTATCCCGGCAATGTTCTTTCCTTTATCATATATTCCAATTATCGGGCCAAAATTTGGCAGTTTTGCCATGTAGCTTTTGGTGCAATCTAAAGGGTCTATTAAGATTACCTTTCCATTGCCATTGTAAGTGCCACCAGATTCCTCCCCTATTACATTATACTCTGGCATAGTTCTGTCAAAGAATTCTCTTAATGCTTCTTCAGTTTTTATGTCTGCTATGGTTACCATGTCAAGGGTATCATTGCCACCATACTTGCTTCTAGCAGATATATCGCCATCTTCTATATGCCCTAGTTGTATTTCCCCTGCAACCCTTGCTGCATCAATCAAAACATCTCTCAATCTACATTTTGTCATAAGCATAATATGATTATGAAAAATTTATAAATCATTCCAGTATTATTTTCAGATTAAAAAATCTCAAGATATGCTATGCTAATATTCAAAAACCCCCTCACACCCCTTCTTTTTTCATCGTTGGGAACAATATGACATCCCTTATGGTTCTTGAATTTGTAAGCATCATTACCAGCCTGTCAATGCCGATTCCAAGGCCGCCAGCAGGAGGCATCCCATATTCAATGGCTTCAACAAAGTCATTATCCATCTGGTAATTCTCTTCATGTTCTTCACGTTGCTCAGACTGTTCTTTCAGCAGTTTCCTCTGAAGTATAGGCTCATTCAGTTCCGAATAAGCATTTGACAATTCCATTCCATTCACAAATGACTCGAACCTCTCTATGTGGTTGCTGTTTCCCCTTTTTGGCTTGCACAATGGCGTAGTTTCTATTGGATGGTCTGTTATATGCACAGGCTGTATAAGCTTGTCAGAAACCAGCTCATCGAATATTTTTTCTATCGCAAGCCCCCTTATGTAATCACCATCATATTCTATGTTATAGACTTTCATCAGCTGTTTTATTTTCTCATCGTCCATCTTGCCAACATCATTCTTTGTGTATTTCTTTATAGCCTTAAGCATGCTAAGCCTTTGCCACTTCTTCTTGAAATGCAGTTTAGTTCCTTGGTAATCAACAATTATTCCAGCATGTAATTTTTTCAGCACATAACCCACAAGGTCTTCAAGAAGTTTCATCATGTCCTCATAATCAGCATAAGCCTGGTAGCATTCAAACATCGTGAACTCAGGATTATGTGACTTGTCAACACCCTCATTCCTGAAGTTTTTTGATATTGTATATACTTTTTCAAAGCCGCCAACCAATAATCTCTTTAAGTATAGTTC
Organism: Candidatus Woesearchaeota archaeon; assembly: GCA_018303705.1. Classification (GTDB taxonomy): domain Archaea; phylum Nanobdellota; class Nanobdellia; order SCGC-AAA011-G17; family JACPNG01; genus JAGVXQ01. The sequence goes on along the minus strand of JAGVXQ010000007.1, from coordinate 8,823 downwards.
AGGTGATACAGATAGGTACATATTCAGGTTCCATGCGTTTATGTGCGTCTTGAATGGCTTTGCTTTAGCTCCCCCATACAATGGCTGCAAAATAGGAATTTCAACCTCAATGAATCCCTTCTTTTTCATGAACTCCCTTATCGCGCTTATTATTTCAGCCCTCTTGAAGAATGTCTCTTTGACATCAGGGTTTGCTATAATGTCAAGGTATCTTTTTCTGTATCTTATCTCAACGTCTTGCAATCCATGCCACTTTTCAGGCATTGGCCTCAAAGACTTGGCTAGCAATTCATATTTCTTTGCCCATACAGAAAGCTCCCCTGTTTTTGTCTTGAATATCTTGCCATGTATTCCTATTATGTCCCCTATGTCAATTAATTTTGTGAATATGTTGTATGCATTCTCTCCAACTTCATCAGATTTTACATACACCTGTAGCTTTCCGGTTTGATCCTGCACATCTGCAAACAATGCCTTTCCCATGATCCTTATCCTTGTCAATCTTCCTGCAATTGAAACATACTCTTCTGTCTTTTCTTCAGGCTTCAATCCCTTGTAATTTTCAATGGCTTCTTTCGCAGAATTTTTCTTTTCAAATCTATATGGATATGGCTCTATGGAATTTTTTCTTAGCTCATGCACCTTCTCTTTTCTCTGGTTGAATATCTCTTCTTCTGACATCAATAAAATTCAATCGCAGGATATTTATAATGCTTGCTATGCAGATGGCGTTTAATCCTTCAAAAACATTAATAGAAAAACTTATAAATTTTCAATATATGCCATGTTCACCAAAAACTAATTTTTAAGGGGGTTAAAAAAAAATGACGCAAACACAGCCTATATTCATATTGCCAGAGGGTTACCAGAGGATGCTTGGGAAGGATGCCCAAAGGAATAACATAGCTGCAGCAAAGCAGGTTGCAGAGACAGTCAGGACAACCCTTGGCCCAAAAGGCATGGACAAGATGATTGTTGATTCCATGGGTGACATTACAGTTACTAATGATGGCGTTACAATTCTTGAGGAAATGGGAATAGAGCATCCAGCAGCTAAAATGCTTGTTGAAGTCGCAAAGACCCAGGAAAACAGGGTTGGTGACGGCACCACAACAGCAGTTGTAATCGCAGGTGAGCTCTTGAAAAACGCAGAGACCTTGCTTGACAAGAATATTCACCCAACTGTTATAGCCAAAGGTTATAGGATTGCATCAGAGCATGCCCAGAAGATTTTGAACAAGATAGCAGAGAACGTAAATGAAAAGGACGAAGATATTTTGGTTAAGATAGCAATAACAGCAATGACAGGAAAGGGCGCTGAAGCAGCAAAAGATAAATTGGCAAGAATAACAATAGATGCAGTAAAGCAAATAATTGAAAAAAGCAACAATGAGATAATAATAAACCTTGACAACATAAAGCTCGAGAAAAAAGTAGGCGGCGGAGTAAGCGATACAGAGTTAATAAAAGGCCTGCTTATCGACAAGGAAAAATCTCATGCATCCATGCCAAGAACTGTTAAGAATGCAAAGATAGCATTGCTTGATTCAGCAATGGAAGTGAAGAGCACCGAAACAGATGCAAAGATACAGATAAACGACCCAATGCAGCTGCAAGCATTCATAGACCAGGAAGGGAAGATAATAAAAAACATGGTCGATGCAGTTGTAAAATCAGGAGCAAATGTTTTGTTTTGCCAGAAGGGTATTGATGACATGGCACAGTATTACCTTGCGAAGGCAGGAATATATGCAGCAAGGAGGGTTAAAAAATCAGACATCGACAAATTGTCATTAGCAACAGGCGCGAGAATAGTTTCTGACATAAAGGACTTAAGCAAAGACGACCTTGGCTATGCAGGCATAGTAGAGGAAGCAAAGATAGGTGATGAAGAAATGACATATGTAAGGGAATGCAGGAATCCAAAGGCCGTTACGATTCTTATCAACGGAGGCACAGACCATGTAGTTGATGAAGTCGAAAGAGCAATAAAAGATGCCTTGGGTGATATAAGCATTTCATTGAAAGACGGCAAGGTTGTTGCAGGTGCAGGCTCTCCAGAAGTGGAAATAGCAAAAAACTTAAGGGAATTTTCAAACACATTGTCAGGCCGTGAGCAGCTTGCAGTATTGGCTTTTGCAGATGCAGTTGAGATAATACCAAGGACTCTTGCAGAGAATGCAGGCTTTGACCCAATAGATATTCTGACAGATTTGAAGGCCCAGCATGACAAGAAACAAGTGTGGGCAGGAGTTGATGTTTTCAAGGGCAAGGCTGTTGATGCATGGAAGCTCGGCGTCATAGAGCCATTGAAAATAAAGATACAGGCATTGAAGTCCGCATCAGAGGTTGCAGAGCTTATACTAAGGATAGATGATGTGATAGCAGGAAATGCATCAAAGAAAGACAATTCGCCAATGCCCCAAGGCATGCATGGAATGGAAGGTATGTGATGATGAATAAACACTTGGATTTAAGTCGGTGTGTTGAGTAGATATTCCCAATTCAATGTAAAGGAAGAGATGGCAGGGTTCAGAAGTTCTAGAGAAATCTGTAGCTGTGACAATTAATGGTGGAAATAATTTCCAGACACCACAGAAAAGATTTATAAACCATAGTTTTAAAAGATAAGTTCATGGCAGAACAGCAATTTTTAGTTCCATTGGACCAGTATTTGAAGGTTGGTTTGCATATAGGCACTAAGTTCAGGACAAAGTACATGGAGCAGTTCATATACAAGATAAGGCCTGATGGTCTTGCTGTCTTGAATGTTCAGAAAATAGACGAGAGGATAAGGGTTGGCACGAAATTTCTAGCTCAGTACGAGCCAAAGGACATATTGATTGTCTGCAGAAGGGACAATGGCCACAAGGCAATAGATGTCTTCTCAAAACTCACAGGCATAAGGGCAATAAAGGGCAGGTATCCCCCGGGTGCCTTGACAAACTCACAGCTAGATACATTCATAGAGGCAAAGCTCTTGCTTGTCGCAGACCCATGGCCAGATAAGAATGCAGTTCTTGATGCAGTCAAGGTTGGCGTTCCAATAGTGGCATTGTGTGACACCAACAATGAAGCTAATTACATTGATTTGGTAATACCATGCAACAACAAGGGCAAGAAAAGCCTTGCATTACTGTTCTACATACTTGCAAAGGAATATATGAAAAACAGGAGCATGATAAGCAGTGATTCTGAAATGAAGGAAACAGTTGATGATTTCAACGACGAGGAATAGTTATTTTATTTGCGCTTCTTCTATTCGCGATATATACATCATTTCAAGCAGCTTTTTTGTATTGGCATTGTCAAGATTCAACCTGCAATAAACACCATCATTAGTTATTATTCCTACTTTTTCAAGGTTGCGTATTGAAGACTCAAGGTTTTTCACTTCTGGTTCAGTAGCGCATCTTAGATGTTCAACAGACAAGGGATTCATGCAAGCATAACTTAGGAAATATTCTATGAGAATGTTTTCTGGTGTCGGACCGCCCAAGTTCTCAATAAACCTGTCCTGCTCTTTTTTGCTGTATTCAGGATGCATTGAAAAATCACTTTGATGGCTTTGCCTCTTCCTTTGCAGGCTTCTCTTTCGCAGCAGACTTCTCCTCTGTCTCTTTCTTTTCCTCTGTTGGCGCTGCTCCTGCAGCCGCGGCTTTCTCTGCTTCCTTTGCTTCCTGCTCTACCTTTGCCTTTTCCATCTCTGCTTTGTAGGCTTCCTGTATTCCTTTCAGGTGATCATTTAGCTGCCTTATCTTTTCTGGAGGCGCTTCAGTTTTCTCTTCATTTATCAGGCCATCATAAATTCCAGCATCTATGTCAGCATTCACTTCTATTGATTTTTTGTTTTCAACTAAAACGCCCATCGAATGTGCAGAACCTATTACTGATTTTACAGCAGACTTCAGGTTGTTTGCAAGCATGCTGTCCTTTTTCATTTTTGCAATCTTTATTGCCTGCTCAATTGCAATGTTTCCTATCTTGTCCTTGTTAGGCATTCCAGAACCTTTCTGTGCATTAATCTCTTTTGCAATCAGCTGCGATACAGGAGGAGTTCCTATATTTATTTCAAAGCTTTTTTCTTCAGTGTCAACTATTACCTTGACAGGCACTTTCATGCCTTTGAAATCAGATGTTTTCTTGTTGATCTCGTTGATTATCTGCCCGATGTTTACTCCAAGTGGACCTAAGGCAGGACCCAGAGGTGGCGCAGCACTTGCCTTTCCGCCTTCAATCAGCGCTTCAACGGTTTGTTTTTTTCCCATTTTACTCTTCGCTTTCCGTCTCCTCTTCAGTATCTCTCCTTATGACTTTAACAGCATCAAACTTTACAGTTATTGGTATTGGAACAGCAGCCTCCAAAAGCTCTACTATTACCTCGTCTTTTTGGTTGTCTATCCTTGTTATCTTGGCTTTTTCCCTCTTGAAAGGCCCTGCTATTATCTCTACTATATCACCTTTTTGTATGTTGACTTCTATCTTTACCTGCTGAAGCATGTGACTTATCTTGTCATATTCAACAGGGTCTTTTAATATGTTCTTCGCATATGGAACCCCCCTATGGGATTCATCAGCATCCTCTTTTGACCTTGCCTCAAGAATTATGTATCCCCTTAGACCATGCGGCCTTATTGCCGAATACACTCCAAGGTTTTTCTTCATGATGTTGTCAGTAACAAAATCAATTACCTGATCTTCCCTGTTTGCTGTTGTCTTCAGTATGAATATCTTGTTTTCCATTTTAAGATGCCAGCTGGAATGCCAGCGTTATTATGAATCCAATGAATCCTATCAGCAGCATGCCTATTGCAGACACCTTTACTATGGTCTTGAATTCCTGCATGCTTGGCTTTTTTGTTATCAAAAACACTCGCTTGCACTCTACTATGAAGTTCTTTAGCCTTGCAGTTAGGTTCTTGAAATCCATTTAGAAAAGCCGTTAAAGGCGATTTATAAACATTTTGGTCAACCTCAGCTTTTTCAAAAGTATTAAAAACAAAATTATGTTTTGTATTGCCATGAGCAAAAAAAAGGGGCAGATTTTCGCAGAGCCTTTCTTCTGGATATTGGCCTTGATTACTGCTGCTTTGGTCCTTACCTTTGGTTACATGGCAGTAAAAAGGCTTAATGACACATTTGACAAGACAAGCATAGCAAAGTGGTCAACTAATTTTAAGAAAGTAGTCGACGAGGTTTATTACATGGATACAGGAAGCAGCAAGTCAATTGCAATAATGCTGCCTAAAAAAGTGAAAGGCATTTGCTTCTATGATGGTGCCAACATAGCGAATTCAAATGTTCTTAGCCCAACAGATTACAGGACTATCCAGCTTAACCCAAACAAGAATATGGCCATACTTCCAGCAGCGTTGTACGATTCAAATCTAATGCTGCATAGCATAGGAAAGTTAAAGGCAGCAAGCCCTCTTTGCGTAAACAATGGCGCAAACCTAAGGCTTGTTTCAAGAGGGGATTATGTTAGCGTAGAGCTGCCAATTGCAAATAGGCCTTAGCAAACAATTGAAAATCACTCTGCTTTAATCCAAGAATTCAATTCCAAATTCCTTTTCTATGTTCTTTTTTGCCCTGTCTTTTGCGCTGTTCTTGCTTCCGAATATCTGTGGACTTGAAACCCCTGTCACAATAAGCATTACCCTTATTGTCTTTTCCATGTCATCTGAAATCTGTGCGCCCCATATTATCTTTGCGTCTTCATCAAGCCTTTTTGAAATTGCTTCAACAACCTGCCTTGCTTCATGCAAAGTCATGTCCCTGCCGCCAGTAACATTAATCAATGCCCCGCTTGCCCCTGATATTTCAACATCAAGCAAGGGATTTGTTATTGCCTTTTCAACAGCCTCTGTGGACCTGTTTTCTGTGTCACTCTCCCCAACACCTATCATTGCAACACCGCCATCTCTCATTATAGTCTTTATGTCAGCGAAATCCAGGTTTACTAGGCCAACCCTTGTAACGAGCTCTGCTATTCCCTTGACAGCATTTGTAAGCACCTCATCAGCTACCTTGAATGCAGTATGCAATGGCAAGTCAGAAGCCAATTCCAAGAGCTTGTCATTTGGTATTACTATCAAAGTGTCAACTATGTTTTCAAGCTTTTCAAGCCCTATCATTGCATTTTCATACCTTCTATGGCCTTCTATCTCAAATGGCAATGTCACTATTGCAACTGTTAGCGCACCAAGCTTTTTTGCTATTTCTGCAACAACAGGCGCTGCTCCGGTTCCTGTTCCGCCGCCGAGCCCGCATGTTATGAATATCATGTCAGCCCCTGCAAGCTTATGCTTTATTTCAAATTCTGATTCCCTGGCTGCTTCTTCCCCAACTTGGGGTATTGATCCTGCTCCCAATCCTTGCGTAAGCTGTTTTCCTATTAGAATTTTGTGTGAAGCATTCGTGTAAAGCAAGTCTTGCGCATCAGTGTTTATTGCAAGAGTTTCAGCACCTATGATGCCAACCTCAGTCATGCGGTGTATAGTGTTGTTTCCGCCGCCTCCGCACCCAACGACTTTTATTTTAGCCCTTTGGTTTGCCAAAAGCTGCTCAAGCTCCTCATCCACTTGTGCAGTTGTCTTCTGTGCATACTCGAGCTTCAAATCATCACCCATTTTAGAACATGTCTAGCAGACTTTTTTTGTTTATAAATTTATTTATTCTTTATTACCTACTTTCTTTTCTTCTTCAACTGCCTTGAACTCAACATCTTCTATTTCAGGTATAACCTTTTTCAGCTGCTCTGCCATTATCTTCTTCAAAGGCTCCTCCACATTGCAGTGTATTTCAAGTCTGTTGCTTTCGAACTTGAATTTTATTTCCTCCCCTATAAGCTTTGAGATGTATGATTTTATCTTCTCGTTAGTGTCTGTTATTATCTTGTCTATCTTTATCTTGTATATTACCTCCTTGCCAGCAAGAGGGTGGTTGAAATCAACCATCGTTCTTCCTCCAGAAACAGTCTTTACAATTCCAAATGCATTGTCTACATTTACCTGCATTCCAGGATATGGCCTTATGTTTTGCTTTATGAACTTTGCAGTGTTTACAAGGTGGTAAAGTCTTGAGTTTTTCTCTCCAAATGCATCCTTTGCATTCACTTCAACCTCATATTCCTTGCCTGTTTCCTTCCCTACAAGAAAGTCATCCAATCCCTTGATAAGCTCCCTGTTCCCTATGCATATTGTTACAGGCCCATAAGCAGCGTTTTTGTTGTATAATTTATTGTTTTTTGCTGTTTCTTCATCAGTTGTATCAAAAACAATGTTATTATACTTAATCCTTCCAGTATATGAAACTTCAACAAAGTCCCCATTATTTGCTGCCATGTAAAACAAATCATTTTTGTTCATTTATAAATGTTATTGGCTTATTTTTTTCCTGTAGTATTCCGAAATTATTGCTTCCCTATCTCTTAAAGTTGAATATTCTTTTGGGCCTAGAATGACATCATGTCATGCGCTTTCTTGTACACATCATAAAAGGTAAATGCTGTGTCCTTTGAATTGTCCTTAGCTTTGCCTTTAACGAAATTGTCAAAATAAGAACCTGAAGGAAGTATGTTAACATGCTTCAATGGCTTGAATGCTGATTTGAATCCAGAGGCCAATGCAGTTAATGGCCCTTCTTCTGTTGTCTCTTCTTCATCCTTTTTCTTCTTCTCTTCAATGGAATACTTCTCAAGATCCTCGCTTACTGACGATAATGTAGTGCCTACCATCTCATCCACAAGCTTAAATGTCTCGGCTTCTTCGCTTTTCTTTAATTCCTTTAGTTCTTCCTCTGACA
>JAGVXQ010000007.1:0-1006 GCA_018303705.1 Candidatus Woesearchaeota archaeon | reverse complement strand
CCCATATGCCTTGAAAAAAATGTCAACGCGGCCACCCTGCCTGTACTGGTATCCTTGCGGGGTTTGCACACTGTGCGGCACAGACCTGAATTTGAATGTGACAACAATATATTGGTAGTATTTCTCGTTTACTTTTGCGTTTTCAGGCAAGTCCTTGTTGTTTATCAGGCTTTGAACCGTTACTTCCTGCTTGCCAGCCAGCTCAAGCTCTATTTCCATGTTGTTGAAAACAGAAACAACATTTGCAGAGGCCATAGAAGCAACCTTCATGTCAAGCTTCTTTGCAGCCAAGAGATAAGGCGTGCTTCCATCCAGGTTCTCGAATATCAATGACCTTATTGTTTTCTTCTTTTCCTCATCCTCTTCTCTGTTCAGCAGATTTATCAGGCGCTCTATCTTTATTTTCAATACCCTCTTGACCCTGTCATTTAAGTCCATCTTGTCAATGTCCTCTATGCTTTTTGCCTGCATGTATGAATCCCTTAGTGTTGCAAACTGCAGCTGCTGGGTCATGTTGTTTATTGCACCAAGGCCTTTCTTCACATCCACTTGGTCCATCCATATCTGCTTCAGCCCAAGCTCTGCTGCTTCTCTCTCTTCTTGCTTATTAGAATCAAGGCTTCTGTACACTTCAAGCCTTATGTCAAATTCCTTTAAGTCATAAATCAGGTTTATTATGCTCCTTACTACAGTATTTATCGTGCCAAGCATCTTAATTGCCTGCTCTTGCATCCTTGTTGCCCTTTGCCCTATCTCGCCATAAAATGCGCTGCCAACAGAAGCAGTAAAATCCTCCTTGGTTTTTTCAACCTTGAACCCAAATGAGTTCATGAAATCAAGCACCCAGAAGTAAACAGGCTCAAGCCCTTCTGAAAAAGAATCATACGTTATATGGTAAGTTGCCTCTGTGCTTCCATCCAGGTTCTCGAATATCAATGACCTTATTGTTTTCTTCTTTTCCTCATCCTCTTCTCTGTTCAGCAGATTTATCAGGCGCTCTATCTTT